>NZ_ATVI01000011.1 GCF_000420645.1 Nevskia ramosa DSM 11499
CCAGACGCCGGCTCGACTGGATGCGGTTCATGTATCCGTAGATGTAGATCCGCAGCAGCGTCGACGGGTGGTAACCGGGTCTGCCAGTCTCCTCGGCGTGTACGCCCTCGAAGCCGAGAGCGGCGAGATCGAGCTCTTCAACGAATGCATCGATAGCGCGAACCGGGTTGTCCTCGCCAATGTAGTCATCGAGTCGCTCAGGAAACAGCACACTCTGAGACCGATCCTCACCTTCGATGAATCGCTTCATCGGCAACTCCATCACGACAATGACGGAATAACAATCAGCAAACTTCACACCACGTTTTCACACAGTCTCGGCTAATACCGGCCTTTGGAATGTGTTCTGTGCGCGCCAGCAGCAGACGCGTCTCCCACATCCACTCTCGGGAACCCTAATCGATGTTCATACAGGAGTTTCGCTTTTCGGCACACCCGAAATCGGGCTCGCCCGATCTGCCCTCATCCCACGGCACGGTCCCTCTGAAGCACGCGGACCGGCGCGGTGAACGTGTCCCCAGAGCAGCCAACCTTAGGATGGGGCGTGCTGGCCGAGTAGCAGCCATGCTTTTCCTTTGATCAGGAGAGAGTGGAATGAGCGAAGCGTGGATCATCGATGCCTGCCGCACCCCGCGGGCGATCGGCAAGGCGGGCAAGGGCGCGTACACCGGCATTCATCCGCAGCGCCTGGGCGCAACGGTGCTCAAGGCACTGGCCGAGCGCAACGGCCTCAATACTGCGGAGGTCGACGACATCATCTGGGCCACCAGTTCCCAGCGTGGCCAGCAGAGCGGCGATCTGGGGCGCATGTCTGCGCTGGATGCCGGCTACGACGTTCGCGCCAGCGCCGTGACGCTGGACCGCTTTTGCGGCTCGGGCATCACCAGCGTCAATCTCGCCGCGGCGTCGGTCCTTTCCGGCATGGAAGACTGCGTCATCGCCGGCGGCACCGAGATGATGTCCAACTACGGCTTCGGCGGAAATGATCTGCCGGCGTTTCTGGACAACGGCAATCTCCATCTGCGCCAGCTGCACCCGCAGCCGCATCAGGGTGTCTGCGCCGATGCGATCGCCGCGATGGAAGGCATCAGCCGCGAAGACTGCGATCGGGTCGGCCTGGTCAGTCAGGAACGCGCGGCGCGCGCCATCGCCGAAGGACGTTTCGCGAAGAGCCTGATCCCGGTGTTTCGCGATGACGGCTCGCTGGCGCTCGACCGCGATGAGTACCCGCGCGCCGGCACCACGCTGGAAAGCCTGGGCCAGCTCAAGGCAGCGTTCGGGCAGTTTGCCGATCGCCCGCTTGATGAAACCGGCACGACCTATCGCCAGCTGATTCAGACCGTGTACCCGGATCTGGCCTTCGACGCAGTCCACCATGCCGGCAATTCGTCGGGTGTGGTCGATGGCGCGGCCGCACTGCTGCTGGCGTCGCCTCAGTACGCCCGTGCGCAGGGATGGAAGCCGCGCGGGCGCATCGTCGCCACCGCGAACATCGGCGACTCGCCTACCCTGATGCTCAACGCACCGGTACCGGCCGCGCGCAAGGTGCTCGCGAAGGCAGGCCTGAAGATCGAAGACATCGATCTGTTCGAGATCAACGAAGCTTTCGCGGTGGTGGCGGAGAAGTTCATCCGCGATCTGAACCTCGACCGCGACAAGGTCAACGTCAACGGCGGCTCGATCGCGCTGGGCCACCCGATCGGCGCCACCGGCGCGATGCTGATCGGCACCGTGCTCGACGAACTGGAGCGCCGCGGACTTCGCCACGGCCTGGTGACGATGTGTGCGGCCGGCGGCATGGCACCGGCGATCATCATCGAGCGCCTTTGATCAGCGGCTTTCGATAAGCCCAGATACGCCCGCTCCTCCGCCGTGTTTTCACGGCCGAGGAGCGCATTGCGGTGTGGGAAGCGTCCGAGGAGGGGAGCGGGCGGTAAAGCTGAATTCCACGAGGCGCAAGTTTCTCGAAGTCACTCGGCAGACTCGTCACCATCCATGACCCCGGATTACAACTCCGTCAAATCGCTCGACAGAAGCTGGCGGTAATGCCGCACGGTAAGGACATCGACGCGCCCTTGATCTGGTAGAACGACATAGATGATCGGGTAGGGTCGCTCAAGCAGTTCCCGAAGATCGTCTTGCTGGTACTCGGGCACCGATCGCCCCGACCACGGCAGTTCAGCCAGCTGACGCGAACGCTGGACAAGACGCCGCACGACTTTGGGTGCCGCCAGCGGAGCATCCTGAGCGATGTAATCGTGGATTTCCCGCAGACGCGCCTTGGCGCGATCGGTCCAGAAGACCTTCATTCGTCGGTCAGGCCGAGTTCCTTGAGAACGTCCTCGACCGGGGTGACCCGACTCGCACGGCTATCGGCCAAGCCCGCCTCAATATCGGCGCGCACTGCGGCACGGTAGGCCACGTCACGCCAGGTCGCGTCGTCAGGCAAATGATCGATGAGCTGATGCGCTTGCTGCTTCAGCGTTTGAGGTTGCATCGTCTATCTCCGATCCGTCGCGGACCCTATAGATTTACGGGTTTTACAGTGACAGCTTACAAACTCCCCGCCCGATCGATGCAATCTTCGGTCATTTGAGCGCTCAGACTGCCGGCGAGCCCAAGTAATCCCGCTCCTCAGCCGTGTTTTCACGGCCGAGGAGCGCATTGCGATGCGGGAAACGCCCGAAGCGCTCGATCACTTGCTGATGCTGCAGCGCATGGCCGAGATAGTTCTCGAGCTGGTTGCGGAGCGGCTCTGAGGCTTCGGCAACCAGCTGCCGGTTGAGGCTGACTGAGCGCGCCTGCTCGTCGAGCGATTCCGCATGTTCGAGCGGCAGGTAGAAGAAGGCGCGTCGGACCGGCGACAGCTGGAGATCGTCGCCGACGGCGATGCCGTCCGAGCACAGCTGCTGCCCCAGCGTCTGCCAGGCATAGGACTGCCCGTCGCCGCGAAACAGATGGCGGGAGAACTGGTCGACGACGATGATCGCCGCCAGCCGGCCTTCGGGCGCCGCCAGCCAGCCGTCCCGTTCGCCATTGACCACCGCACTATGCAGCGCGCCGAAACGGTCGCGGATCTGCTCGTCGATCGCCGGCTCGGCGTTCCACCACAGATCGGACTGGGTGCGGATCGCTTCCAGATCGTCATCGCCCGGCCCAAACCAGAATTCGAGCACTGCCTGTACTTCTGTCGTCATCGGTGTGCTGCCTGCCAAGAGCCTGTGAACAAGGCTTGGGCCTAGCTCGGGCGGAACAAGATGCTGCCGACGACGTGGTCTTCACCCAGCGTCAGCAGCACGTCGGCGCGCGCCGGCAGCACTCGCAGCGCGTGCGTGGTGAGCCGCTCGTAGTGCTGGATGAAGCGGTCGAGCTGGGTTCGGGACTGCAGGCCGATGGCCGAGCTACTCGCTGCGCTGGCGGTGTCCTGCTCCTGCTGCCATCGCCAGCGGCGGACGCAGTCGATGTCGGGAACGCGCAGGAACACCAGGGCATCGAGCCGCGAGAACCATTCGGCGTAAGTCGTGCGCAGTTGCTCGTTGACGATGCTGCGCCAGCGGCCGTCGGCGTCCTCGCGGCCCTCGAGATCGTTGACGGGTTCAGTCAGCTCCGCCGATGTCTGCGGCGGCGTGCCGACGCACCAGCCTTCGAACAGCACGATGTCGACCGGGCCGGAGACGCTGGGCCAACGGCTTGCCGGCATCCGATCGTCTTCGGCTTTCGAGAACTGTGGCAGTGCTAGAGAATCTTCCGTGCGAAGCACGCGCAGCTTGTCGAGCGTGTCGATCCCCAGCTGCACATCGTGCGTGCCGGGCACGCCGCGCGTCGCGAACAGCGGATGGACGTCGCGGGCGAGACGTTCGCGGTCCGCGCGCGGCAGATAGAAATCGTCGAGCGATAGCACCACGGCGCGCAGCCCGTGAGCGGATAGCAGCTCGTCCTTCAGGAAAGCGGCAGCCGTGCTCTTGCCAGAGCCTTGTCCGCCGTTGATCCCGATAATCGAACCGCGTTGGCCACGCCCGCGTCCGGCCATCCAGGGGGCCAGTTGGCGATAGAACGCTAGTGTCCGCTGGTCTAGCATGAAAGGGCTCCGTACCTGGGGGAGTCCAGGCACGGAGCCCCGCGATTCAGTAGAGCTGAATCGAATGCCCGGCGTCGACCGTGACGATCGAACCATTCATGTGCCGGGAGGCCTCGCTTGCCAGTAGCAGTAGCGGCCCGTCCAGCTCCTCGACCTGACCGAGGCGCTGCAGCGGGTGGCGTTCGACATAGCTCTTGCCGATGTCGGAATCGAACAGCGGCCCCGCCATCTCGGTTTCGAAATAACCCGGCGCGATCGCGTTGACGCGGATGTTGTGGCCGAACATGTCACGCGCCATCGACTTGGTCAGCTGGTTGGCAGCGGCCTTGAGCGTGCAGTAGGTCGGCACGCCGGCCATCACCTGGGTACCGATGATCGAGGTGATGTTGACGATCACACCGGGCTCGCCAGCGGCGATCAGGCGCGTCGAAAAGCTGCGGCAGGTGCGCATCATTCCGGACAGATTGACGTTGATGAGGTTTTCCCAGTTCTCGTCCTTCAGATCCGGAAACAGGCCGAAATCCACTTGCGCCGCGCAGTTGACCAGCAGATTGACTCGGCCGAACGCCTTCTCCGCGGCATCGAAGATCGCTTCCACCGACGCGCTGCTGCCGACATCACCGGCAACGGCCACCGCGTCCGCGCCGTTCTTGCGCAGGTCGGCGACGACCTTTTCCAGCCGCTCCTGATTGCGGGCGACGCAGACCACCTTGGCACCTGCCGCCGCCAGCGTCCCGGCAAAGCGCTTGCCCATGCCGGTGCCGGCACCGGTTACCAGCGCAACCTTGCCCTTCAGCGAAAACAGACTCTCGATATTCATCGACGAAGCTCCAGGAGTCATGGATCAGATCCGGCCGAGACGCGGCATCGACCAGGCCCGCTCGCGCAGGATCTTCTGGCGTTCTTCGGCCGACAGGCGCGGTGTCGACGCCGGCAGCAGGGCATCGAGCTGCGAGCGCTTGACCTTGCGGATCGTCGGCAGCGGCAGGGTGTCGGCCTCGTAGTAGCGAATGGTGATCAGGCCCGAAGGATGACCGCCGGCATCGAGCCAGTTGGCGATGCCTGGATCATCGTGCGAGATCACCGCGCGAAAGATGCCGCCTTCGTCGACTCTCGCCTGATGGCCATTCAGCGAGGTCTGGCGCAGGTGGTAATCGCGCGCTTCCCAGAAATGGCTGCCGATCTGGACGTTCCAGTACTGGGTCTTCGGCAGCTGGCATTCGAGGATCAACGCTTCGTCCAGCGCGCACTCGTACGGGCCCTTGCCATACTGGATCGCGCGCCAGCCGTAGTCGATGCCATCGAAGGCCAGGGTGTTCGCCGGCGCCGTGTAATAGGTTTCCACAGAGCCGCGGAAGATCGCGGTGGCCTGGCTCAGGAAGTCGCAGAACAGCGCCGCATTGCGACGAATATCGGCCTGGGTCAGCGGCGGCGGCGGGTACTTCGCGCCTTCGTTGATGATGGTCAGGCGCGCGGCCTGTTCGGTGGTCCAGTCGTAGAAGTACTGGCGGAAGATCAGCTCGCCCGGGCCTTCCGGCAGTTCCAGCCAGTTCGTCGCATCGGCCGGCCGCTTGCGGCTGAGCACGATGTCGACGTGGTTGTTCGGCCCCACCTCGGCCTTCGGCAGACGCGCGTGCAGGGTCCATTCGCCAAGCCGCGCGAACTGGTTGCGGCGCGATTCGATGTCGAACATCTTCGCGGTGCCGCGATCGCCGCTGATGCGGTAGACGTTGTCGCCGTGCACGGGCGCCCACTGGTAGTGGCAGTCCGCGGACGGCAGGCCCCATTGCAGATGCGTGCTGAGCAGTTGCAGGAAGCGCGGATAGTTCGGATTCGACTCCTCCATCGTGATCGGCAGCGCACCGGCGATCAGGCGAGTCAGATAGCGCAGGCCTTCAGCGCGGGTCAGGTCGTCGGTCACCCGGGGGTCTTTCCAGACCAGGGCTTCCAGCTCGCCCATGGCCTTGACCACTGCGCGCCAGATATCCGGCTGGGTGAATTTCAGATGCTCGAAGGAAGTGTGTGCCGTCATGCGGAGATGCTCCGATCTGTCGTGATGTAGCGGCGGAAGCGCTCGCCATAGGCGGCGAAGCGTCGGTCGATGGTGTCGCTGGCGTAGCCATAGTCAGCGGCGGAATAGCTGTAATGGCCGAGGTAATGCGGCGGGCGCTGTTCTTCCCAGGCGCCGATCAGCTGGGCGGTTTCCGGCGTGAATGTCCGGCCGGCACGCTCGTAGATGCGGCGCACCACGTCGAGCGCGTTGTCGACCACTTCCTCGTAGCGGACATCGAGGATGCGATCCGATGGCAACTGATCGCGCAGCTCCAGGTAGCGGTCCATCGAGCGGCCGAAGTAGTCGAGCATCTCGTCGCCCAGCACCTTGCGATCGACGTGATCGCTGTGGATGCGGCGCATCTCTTCGACCAGGCCGGCGATCGAGGGCAGCAGCTTGTTGACGTCGCGATGGCAGTGCACCAGCACGGCGTCCGGGAAGGTTTCCAGCAGGATGTCGATCAAGCCGGTATGGCAGGGCGATTTCAGCACCCAGCCGCGGCCTCGTGCGCCGCCTTCCTGCCATTGCAGGTACTGCATCTGGCTGAACAGATACTGGTACACCGGCCGCCGATCTTCGTTCATGACGTGGTCGTAGAACGAGGTCGAGCGCGCGAACAGCCAGGTGACCACGCAATCGAAGGAGCCCTGCATCAACAGCACTTCCTCGTCCGGTTGCAGCGCTTCGGTGGGATGGCGCGCGACGAAGGCCGGATACAGCTCGGTGAGCATCGCCACGGCGGCCTGCGCGGCTTCGATGCGTCCCTTCGGATTGCCCGGTTCCTCGTCCGGAAACGGCGCCGGATTCATCATCTTCCAGTACATCATCCCCTGCGCCTGCGGATCGGCAGACAGAATGCGCTGCAGCTTGGTGGTGCCAGTGCGCGGCAGGCCGAGCACGACGATCGGCTTGACGATCTTCTCGTCCAGGATCTCCGGATGCGCCTTCACGTCGCGCACATAGCGCAGGCGGTTGACCAGCATGTTGATCACGCCGCCGTAGGCCAGCTGTTCGCCCATCGCGCTGAACTGCGCTTCCTCGCGGAAGCCGGCGATCAGTACTTCGAGCGCCTTCATGAAACTGAGGTCGCCAAAATCCTCCAGCCCCGCCATTGCGCGAGCGGCGGCCAGCAGTTCGGGCACGGTCTTGGGCAGCACGGCTGCCTCGATTGTTTCGGTCATCGCTCCTCCAGCACATTCAATTTTTTGGGAATCGCCTCTGTGGGCGTTCGCCGATAGTTGTAGCGGGTCGCCGATTGCGGCACTGTCAGATTCGTACGCTGCGGCCTGAACAGAATCGTCCAACGATCGGGGCCTAGGGCCTGTCACCAATTACTTTGCTCGCTGCGGCGGAGGTCGTTTTTTCGCAGTGCAACTTGAGATGACAGGCCCTAAAGCGGTGCTGGTGCAGAAGGAGAAGACAGATGGCCCATGACATCGGAGTCCGCGGCGTCGACGTCTACAGCCAGGCGTGCCGAACGACACCGTTGGTGGAACGCAAGAGCGCCGAGCGCACCGGCATCAGCCTGTATGGCTGGGGCGTGAAACCGGACAAGGAGCTGTTCGTCTCGGAATCGCAGGAGCTGACGCTGGCTGTGCACCTCAGCGGCGCGCGCCGCGTGCGGGTGTTCACCGACGGCGGCCTGAGCCGGCGCTTCTCACGGCCGGGCGACATCACGCTGATTCCGCGCGGCCAGTCGATCAGCTATCTCACCGATGGCGAAGTGGAGTTCGCCACGGCGCACTTCCCCCTCGATGCCGCGAAGATCTTCCGCGACGTCGCCGGCGATCGGCTGCTCAATCTGCCGCATTGCCTGTTCGCGATCCGTGACGATTACGTGGTCTCCAGCGTCCGCACCCTGATGCGCGCGCCGGCGCTGTCATCGCGCAACACGCGGCACTACGTCACCCATCTGCTGAACTCGCTGGCCTGGCATCTGGTGCGGGTCGTCGCCGATGGCAATGCCGAACCGGTGCGACTCGCGCAGTGGCAGCCAACGACGGACGGCGCGATGCGCGAACCGGACTTCGATGCGGCGATTGCGCAGATCGACGCAAGGCTCGGCGATCGCATCGGCCTGCAGGAACTGGCCGATCACGCCGGCATGGGCCGCACCCGCTTCTGCGAGAAATTCACCCAGCGTTTCGGCTGCTCGCCGCATCGCTTCATCCTGCGGCGCCGCATCGAGAAAGCCAAAGCCCTGCTGCGCGAAGGCCGCAGCAATGTCACGGCGATCGCCTACGAACTTGGCTTCAGCAGCCCCTCGCATTTCTCGGTGGCGTTCAAGGCGGCGACCCATGTGTCGCCGCTTGAATTCGCCGCGCTGACCAACGCCGGGTAAGGCGGCTTTCGGTGTTTAGCCCGGCCGCTGCCAGCGCGCCAGCGCCTCGGTTTCGTTCTGCTCGTAGCCCATCAGCGCGTCAAACACCGAGAGCTTCAGATCCGCTTCCTGGCCATCGCCGAGGCGGATCAGCTGCAGACAGAACCAGCCGAGCAGGCCGAAGGATTCGACGGTCTTGAAGGTTCGGTCGTCCATGTCGGGGCCGAGCGCATCGCGCGGCATGCCCAGCCCGTGCTCGATGGTCGGCAGTTCGTTGCCCTGCCCGCCCAGCAGCAGCGGCCCGCAGTCTTCCGATGCGTAGCAAGTGGGCCGGCCGATGCCGATGACATCGCAGGCGCCGGAGGCCAGCGCGTCGTCGATCGTCTTCAGGCTGCGCATGCCGCCGGTGATCATCAGCGGCATCTTCACCAATGGCCGCACGCGCTGCGCGAAGTCGAGAAAGTAGGCTTCGCGCGCCGCGGTGCTGGCGGCGACCTTGCGGCCGGTCTTCGGCGCTTCTTCGCCGAGGCCGACCATCGACATCTGCTCGTAGCTGCCGCCGGAGATTTCCAGCAGGTCAAGGCCGGCATCGGACAGCCAGCGCACCACCTGCATCGACTCGTCCTGACTGAAGCCGCCACGCTGGAAATCGGCTGAATTGAGCTTCACCGAAATCGGAAAATCGTCGCCGACCGCGCGCCGCGTCGCCGCCACGATCTCCAGCAGCAGCCGCGCCCGGTTGGCCAGGCTGCCGCCGTAATCGTCAGTGCGGACATTGGCCAGCGGGCTCAGGAAGTTGGACAACAGATAGCCGTGCGCGGCGTGTATCTGCACGCCGGTGAAGCCGCTGTCGCGGGCGACGCTGGCCACGTGCACGAAACGACGCTGGACATCGCGGATGTCGTCCAGAGTCATCGCCTGCGCCTCGCCACAACCCGCCTCGGCAACCGGCAGCGAGATCGCCGAGGGCGACAAGGGCCGGGGATGGATCGCCGCCGAGGTCTGCCGGCCCGGATGATTGATCTGCATCCAGAAATGCGCACCTTCGCGAGTGCCGATCGCCGCCAGCTTGCGCAGCGCTTCCAGGCCGCCGTTGTCATCAATGGCAATGTTGCCCGGCCGTTCCAGCTGACGCCGATCGACCTGCACGTTGCCGGTGAGCATCAGGCCGAAGCCGTTGCGCGCCCAGCGCTCGTAAAGCCGGAAATGCCGCTCGCTGACCCGATTCATCGGATCGGCCAGACCTTCGGTCATCGCCGCTTTGGCGAGGCGGTTCTTGAGTACGGCGCCGCAGGGCAGACGCAGTTCGGTAGCAACGAGGTTACGCGGGGCTGAATTCACGATGCGCTCAGCCTTTAAGAACATCGGCGGTATGCATGGTGTCCAGATACTCCTTGACCGCCGCGATCTTGCCGTCGCGAACCTCGACCAGGAAGTGGTACTCGTTGTTGTAGGTCCGGCCGTTGCCGAGCACGCCGTAGGACTCCGCCTCGCAGGCCACCTTGCTGCCTTCGGCGATCATCGCTTTGGGCGTGATCTTCAGGCCGTCTTTGGTCCCTGGCACCAGGCTGTTCAGCAGCTCTCCGATCTCCGCCTTGGTCTTCAAGCCGCAAAGTGGAAACAGCGCCGGCTTGCCGCCGATCCACCAGGTGGCATCGGCCGTCATCATGTCCAGAGCACCCTGAACATCCTTGCGTCCGAAGTGGGCAAAGAAATCGGCCACCAGCTGCTTGTTGGTTTCCAGGCTCATCATTTCGTCTCCTCGTCGTTGTCGTGTTTCTCGTTATGGGCCCGATGCTACGACAGGAACCCCGACCGTCGCCCCGAGGGATTGCCCTCGGGTGCATGAGGGCTCGGCCTCGTATCGGCGCCTTCGGTCCCGGGGTTAGGTTTCCGTCAGCTGCCGAAGTGCAGCCTCGCGAAAAGACCGAACCGAGGAGACGAACCATGTCAGCCCAGCAACTGGACGCGGTGATCGCGGACATTCACGCCTGCTTCGGCGCCTGGTCGCCGGACACGCCACTGCCGCAGATGCGCCGCGATTGGGACGAGGTGTTCGGCAAGGTTCCGTGCAAGGTCGGCGCGCGTTGCGAGGCCATCGACATCGGCGGGCTGCCGGCGTTGAAGGTCAGCGCGTCGAACGCCGCGGCCGATCGCGCCATCCTCTACCTGCACGGCGGCGGCTACGTGTTCGGCTCACCGCGGTCGCATCGCGATCTCGGCGAGTTCCTGTCGCAGGCCGCGCAGGCGCAGGTCTACATGCTCGACTACCGCCTGGCGCCGGAGCATCCGTTCCCGGCGGCGGTGGACGACGCCACCGATGCCTGGCGCTGGCTGCTGGCGCAGGGCTTACAGCCTGGAAAGCTGGTGATTGCCGGCGACTCCGCTGGCGGGGGTCTGACGCTGGCCACGCTGTTGTCGATCCGCGATCACCGCCTGCCGATGCCGGCCTGCGCGGTGACGCTATCGCCCTGGGCCGATCTCGAATGCAGCGGCGAAACCATGGTCAGCAATGCCGCAATCGATCCGATGGTCGGCAAGGACTTCACGCGCCAGCTCGCCAATCTCTATGTCACCGCCGGCAACAGCCTGCGCAATCCGCTGGCCTCGCCGCTCTACGGCGAGCTGTCCGGCCTGCCGCCCTTGCTGATCCAGGTCGGCGAACGCGAAACCCTGCTCGACGACAGCCGCCGCGTCGCTGCCCGTGCGAAGCAGGCCGGGGTCGACGTGAGCCTGGAAATCGAGCCTGGCCAGATTCATGTGTTCCAGATCTTCGCCAACCGGCTCGATGAAGCCGTCGCCGCAATCGAGCGGATCGGCACCTTCGTGCGCAAGCACTGCGGCTGATTGTTCAGCGCCCTTCGGCCGACGCCATCGGGTCGTAGCCCGGCGCCTGGAACTTGCGGTGCAGCTGCCGGCGACGCACGCCCATGTTGCCGCCGTCGTAGAGCGGGAAGCACAGCGCGTCCTGCATCAGGCCGGACAGTGGCGACAGCACGGTGTAGCTGTCGACGCCGACCAGACGCATCGCGTCGTAGACCGCCTGCACGCAGAGTTCCGAGCTGTACACCTTGGTCATCACCGCCAGTTCGTCGCTGCGGCGGTCGGTGACGTCGAGCTGGTGGCAGGCCTTCCAGGTCAGGTAGCGCGCGGCCTCGATGCGCATCTTGATGTCGGCCAGCATGTAGCCGACGTTCTGGTGCTCGATCACCGGCACATTGCCGGAGCGCTTGTCGTTCTTGGCGAAATCGAAGGCAATGTCGAAGGCGGCGCGCATCACGCCGGTGCAGGCGGCGCCGATCAGCGCTGCGGTCCAAGTGAACGCGTACTGGCAGATGGCGATGCCGTCGCCCGGCTTGCCGAGGATGTTGCCGGCCGGCACCCGGACGTTGTTGAAATGGATGCGCGGCGACACCACCGCCCGATGCCCGACGGTATCGAGATAGCCGACCACTTCGACACCCGGTGTCGAGCCCGGCACCACGATCACCGCCAGCGATTCAGCCGGCGGCTTGCCTGGATCGGTGCGGCAGACCACCGAGATCAGATGCGCGCCCTTGCCATCCCAGCCGCAGCCGTTGGTGGTGTAGTGCTTTTGCCCGTTGATGACCCATTCGTCGCCTTCCAGCCGCGCGAAGGTCTGCACGCCGGCACTCGGGTCCGGGCAGTCGTAGTTCGAGCCGCCGGTGACTTCGGTGAACGCCAGTGCGGCCAGCCGATCGCCCGGCGCTTCGAGGATTTCGCCGATCCAGCGGCGCTTCTGCTCCTCGCTGCCGTAGCCGATGATCGGCTCCATGCCGAGGCCGGTGGAGAGCAGGGTCGACGGGACGTTGATGTCGGCCACGCAGAGCTCCTCGGCAGCGAGCGCGAAGTCGACGATCGACATGCCGCTGCCGCCATAGGCCTTCGGAAACAAGGCATGGACGAAGCCGGCCTGGGCCATCTGAGCATAGAACGGCCGCGTCGCGAAGAAGCGGTCCTCGTGCGCCGGATGCAAGGCGATCGTCGCCTTGACCTGGCTCAGCACGCCGGCGGCGAACTGACGGGCGCCGGCTTGCAGGGCCTGCTGTTCGGGGCTCAGGGAAAAGTCGATGGCCATCGGATGCGTCCTCGATCGGGTGTGCAGTGAAGTCCGTAGATTGAACGCCGCGGAAGACATTGGCTTGGCGGATGCCGAATGCGCAGTTGGCGGATTGCGCACGCAACTGGCAAAGATCATGCGGAGGATCGGAACGTATGATCGGCAGGCGATGGACCGATAGCGAGGGCAACGATGCGAACCTGGACCACCGAGGATCGGCCGCCGGCCCAGCAGTACCCGTACTGGCGCGAAGTGCTGTGCGAAGCCTTTACCGCGCTGGATCCGGTCGCCGAATCCGTTGGCTCGTTCGAAAGCACGGTGGCGATCAAGGACCTGCTCGACGTCACCGTGTCCGACGTCCGATCCAGAGCCCAGACCGTGTTCCGCAGCGAGCGCGAAATCCGCCGCAATCCCAGCGAGTACTTCTTCGCCAACATGCAGCTGGAAGGCAGCTGCATCGTCAAGCAGGACGGCCGCGAGACGCTGATGCGTCCGGGCGATTTCTACATCGTCGACACCACGCGCAGCTACGATCTGGTGTTCGAGGACTGGCGAATCCTGTGCATCCGCATGCCGCGGCATTTGCTGATGCCGCGTCTGAAGGCGCCGCGCGCAGCCACCGCCGTGCGCCTGCATGACGACGGCGCGCTGGGCACCGTCGCCGGCTCGTTCATGCGCTCGTTGCTGCACTGCTCGGAAGCGATTCCCCCGGCTGCGCAGCTGTCCCTGGTCGACACGCTGGCCAACCTGCTGTCGATTGCCTTGGGCGCCACCACGGAAACCCGCGAGCACGGCAAGCACGCGGTTCGCGAAACCTTCCGCGATTCGATTGCCGCCTACGTGGCGACGAACATCGCCAACCCGGAGCTTTGCGTGAACATGGTGGCCAGCCGCTTCCAGATCTCTCCGCGCTACCTGCACAAGCTGTTCGAGGACCAGGGGCAGTCGTTCTCGCAGCGGGTGCAGGAAAGCCGCCTGGAACGCTGCGCGCGTGATCTGGCTGACACGGCCCAGGGGCAGGCGTCGATTTCCGAGATCGCCTACCGCTGGGGTTTCAACGACCTGTCCAACTTCTGCCGTGTCTTCCAGAAGCGCTACGGCATGTCGGCCGGTGATTTCCGGCGCCGCGGCGCGGACGCGGTTCGCTGATCGACCTGCTTCAGCCGAACGCGGCGACACCGGCCTCGGCAACCGACTGATCCTGTTCGCCCGAGCCACCGCTGACGCCGACGGCGCCGACCACGTGGCCGTTCTTCTTCAGCGGAATGCCGCCGGCGAAGATCATGATGCGGCCGTGATTCGAGCCGTGGATGCCGAAGAACTGCTGGCCCGGCTGCGAGTTGTCGGCCAGATCCTTGGTCGCCAGATTGAAGGCACGTGCGGTGAAAGCCTTGTTGATCGAGATGTCGACGCTGCCGATCCAGGCGCCATCCATGCGTGCATGGGCGATGAGATTGCCGCCGGCATCGACCACCGCAACGTTCATCGGCTGGCCGATGTCCGCAGCCTTCTTTTCGGCGGCGGCGATGATGGTCCGGGCGTCCTTCAGCGAGACGAGCGTGATTTCCATGGGGCGGATTCCTGGTGGGTGAAGAGAAATAGCGAAGGGCCAACAGGCCAGCTTGCTGCCGAACACCAGGCTTCTCAATCCCCGTGGCAGCCCTGGGACGCTACTGCTTCACCACCGGCACATGGCGCTGGAAACACTCCGCCGCCGCGCGCGCCGCCGGCCCGGCCAGTTCCGGGCGGACCAGCACCAGATACAGCTCCATGTTGCGCAGGCTGCCGACCGCGAGCGGCAACGGCCGCACCGTGCCCTCGCGCAGGGCCGGCGCGAGCAGGTGCTCGGGCAGCCAGGCGTAGCCGAGGCCGGCTTTCACGGTCGCCAGCGAGGCCTCGATGCTGCTGACCGTGCAGCGGCGATCGGCACCGAGCCAGCCTTCGTTGCGCGGATGCTTCTGACCAGAGTCACGGACCACCACCTGGACGTGGCGAGCCAGATGTCCGACGGTCAGCGGCACTTCGACCTCGAACAGCGGATGGTTCGGGCTGGCCACGGCGACGAAGCCGATGTCCATCAGGAAATCACCGAGAAAGCCCTGCGGCACGCGCGTGGTGATGACGACATCGGCGGTGCTGTCCTCGATCGCCTGCTCGGCACCGGACAGCACGGCATCGGACACCTGCATCTGGGTGCTCGGGCAGAGCTGCTGCAGCTCGGCAACGATGTTCATCAGCAGCTCCCGCGGGAACGCCACGTCGACCACCAGGCGCAGGTCCGGCTCCCAGCCCTGCTTGAGCTTGCGCGCCAGCAGTTCCAGGGTTTCGACCTCGCGCAGCAGCGGCCGGGCGCGCTGCAGCAGCACGCGGCCGTGTTCGGTGAGCACCGCCTTGCGGCCTTCGACGACCAGCAGCGGCACGTCCAGCGCCTCCTGCAGCCGGGCGATCGCATAGCTCACCGCCGGCTGGCTCTTGTTCAGCGCCGCCGCCGCCTGCGCGTAGCCGCCGTGATCGATCACCGCGGCCAGCACGGCCCATTGTTCGAGCGAGGTTCTTGCGAGTGCCATGGCTCAAATTATCAATTTTGTTGATGGATGGCATCCGAAAATCGAGCTTTTTTATCCGATCGCCGAGTTCTATCTTGCTTCCACACCCACCGGAGACAAGGCCATGAACCAGATCAGACTCAGCAGCGACCGCGGCCACGCCGACCACGGCTGGCTGAATTCCCACCACAGCTTTTCGTTCGGCGACTACTTCGACGCCGAGCACGTCGAGTTCGGCCCGCTGCGGGTGATCAACGAGGACCGCGTCTATGCCGGCGGCGGCTTCGGCACTCACGGCCACCGCGACATGGAAATCATCAGCTACGTGCTGTCCGGCGAGCTGGCACACAAGGATTCCATCGGCAACACCTCGGTGATCCGTCCCGGCGATGTGCAGCGGATGAGCGCGGGCACCGGTGTGCGCCACAGCGAGTTCAATCCTTCGCAGGCCAATCCCGTGCACTTCCTGCAGATCTGGATCCAGCCGAACCAGCAGGGCATCGCGCCGAGCTACGAGGAGAAGCGCTTCGAGGAAGCCGAAAAGCGCGGCCGCCTGCGGCTGATCGCATCGCCGGATCAGGCCGAAGGCTCGGTGCTGCTGCACCAGGACGCCCGCCTCTACGCCGGCCTGTTCGATGGCGCCGAGACCGCGAGCCTGAGTCTGGCAGCCGGCCGCCGCGCCTATGTGCATCTGGCTCGCGGTGCGATCACCGCCAACGGCGTGAAGCTGGCCGCCGGTGACGCGCTGAAGATCGAAGCGCTGGGCGAACTGAGCCTCAGCGATGGCAGCGATGCCGAAGTGCTGGTCTTCGATCTGCCCGGCGCGCAGCGCAGGTCCTGATTCAAACGCCGGATTCAAACGTCTGGCTCGGCTCGAACAGAGCCGGGCCGGACATTGCCAACGCAGCAGCCGCAGCACCTCACACCGCACAAAGGGGAAACCACCATGTCGCAAACCAACACACTCGCCAAGCGCTCCGAAAAGGGCCTGCTGACTCCGGACAACTGCGTACTGGCGATGATCGACCTGCAGCCGCAGATGCTGTTCGGCGTCTCCAGTCACGATCGCCAGACGATCATCAATAACAATGTATTGCTGGCCAAGGCAGCCAAGGTGTTCGGCATTCCGGTGGTGCTGTCGACCGTCGAGAGCAAGTCGTTCAGCGGCAACACCTGGCCGCAGCTGCTGGCGGCGCTGCCCGGCGTCGAGCCGATCGAGCGCACCTCGATGAACTCCTGGGACGACGCCAACTTCGTTGCCGCCATCGAGAAGACCGGCCGCAAGAAGATCGTGCTGACCGGCCTGTGGACGGAAACCTGCGTCGCCCTGCCGACCGTGCAGGCGATCCACGACGGCTACGAGGTCTATGTCGCCGAAGACTGCTGCGGCGATGTCAGCCTGCTGGCCCACGACAACGCCATGAAGCGCGTCTACCAGGCCGGCGCCAAGCCGGTCACCGCATTGTCGACCCTGCTCGAATGGCAGCGCGACTGGGCCCAGCGCGACACCTATGACGCGGTGATGGACATCGTCAAGACGCATTGCGGTGCCTATGGTGTCGGCGTCGAGTACGCCTACACGATGGTCCATGGCGCGCCGCCGACGGTGCTCTCGCCGTACGTCCCGGCGTCTGCCGCGCACGGCTGAACCCGGCAGCCCCGGACGATCGGCCAGACGCTGGCTCGATCGTCCGCGGCCTGAAGTTGCATCCCCAATTCCGGGCACGATTCTGGAGACGCCACCATGAAGATGTATCTGCTGTCGCTCGCCGCTGGCTTGCTGGTCGGCGCGATCTACGCGCTGCTGAACGTACGCTCGCCGGCCCCGCCGGTGATCGCCCTGCTCGGGCTGATGGGCATCCTGCTCGGCGAACAAGCGGTGCCGCTGGTCAAGCGCGCGTTCGTTGCCAGGGAGCCAGTGACGGTCAGCTGGGTCAAGGCCCAATGCGGCGAGCACGTATTCGGCGAACTGCCGGGCAACGCCACGGTGAAGCCGCGCGAGACGGGAGACAGGGCATGAGCACCGCACCTACGCTCATTGTCCGCAACGCAAAGATCACCACGCTCGATCGCCAGAATCCACAGGCGACAGCCTTGGCGATCACCGATGGCCGCTTCGTCGCCGTCGGTGCTGAAGACGAGGTGATGAAGCTCGCCGGACGCAATACCCAGATCATCGACGCCGCGAAGCGCCGCCTGATTCCCGGCCTGATCGACTCGCACATCCACGTCATTCGCGGTGGCCTCAACTACAACCTCGAACTGCGCTGGGATGGCGTGCCTTCGCTCGCCGATGCGATGCGCAGGCTCCGCGACCAGGTGGCCCGCACGCCGGCGCCGCAGTGGATCCGCGTGGTCGGCGGCTTCACCGAATGGCAGTTCGCCGAGCAGCGTCTGCCAACCATCGACGAGCTGAATGCCGCGGCACCGGACACACCCGTGTTCATCCTCCATCTCTACGATCGCGCACTGCTCAACGCTGCCGCGCTGCGCGCCGTCGGCTACACACGGGATACGCCGAATCCGCCCGGCGGCTGGATCGTCAAGGACAGCCGTGGCGAGCCCACCGGCCTGCTGCTCGCCGAGCCGAACGCGCTGCTGCTCTATTCCGCACTGGCGAAAGGCCCGAAGCTGCCGATCGAGTACCAGCGCAATTCCACGCGCCATTTCATGCGCGAGATGAATCGCCTCGGCGTCACCAGCGTCGTCGATGCCGGCGGTGGTTTCCAGAATTACCCGGACGACTACCAGGTCATCGAAGACCTGCACGCCTCCGGCGAACTGACCCTGCGTATCGCCTACAACCTGTTCACCCAGAAGCCGAAGGAAGAGGTTTCCGACTTCACGAATTGGGCGAAGCTGGTCAAGCCGGGCCAGGGCGATGCGATGTACCGCCACAACGGTGCCGGCGAGATGCTGGTGTTCTCGGCGGCCGATTTCGAGGACTTCCGCCAGCCGCGCCCGGAACTGCCGGCCGGCATGGAGAACGAGCTTGAAGCGGTGGTCCGCGTACTGGTCAGCAACCGCTGGCCATTCCGCCTGCATGCCACCTACGACGAATCGATCGGCCGCGCGCTGGACGTGTTCGAGAAGGTCAACCTCGAGATTCCCTTCGACGGCCTGCACTGGTTCTTCGATCACGCCGAAACGGTCAGCGATCGCAACATCGAACGCATCGCCAGGCTTGGCGGCGGCATCGCCATCCAGCATCGGATGTCCTACCAGGGCGAATACTTCATCGAGCGCTATGGCGCGAAAGCGGTCGAACGCACGCCGCCGTACAAGCGGATGCTGGAGATGGGCGTCCACGTCGGCGCCGGCACCGATGCAACACGCGTGGCCAGCTACGATCCCTGGAATGCGCTGTGGTGGCTGTCGACCGGCAAGACCGTGGGCGGCACCCGCATGTATCCGCCGGCCAACCTCGTCGACCGCGAAACCGCGCTGACCATGTACACGAAAGCCAACGCCTGGTTCTCCAACGAGGAAGGTGCGAAGGGCCAGATCAAGATCGGCCAGCTCGCCGATTTCGCCTTGCTCTCAGCCGACTACTTCAGCGTGCCGGAAGACCAGATCCGCAATCTGGTCTCGGTGCTGACCGTGGTCGGCGGCAAGCCGGTCTATGGCGATGACGAGTTCAAGCCACTGGCGCCAGCGCTGCCGCCGGCAATGCCGGACTGGTCGCCGGTCAACTTCGGCAGCCAGTACTACAAGCCGGACCGGGAAGCGGCGCACGCGATGGCGCAAGCCAGCTGCGCTTGTGCCTCGAACTGCAATGTCCACGGCCATGCCCATGGCCGTGCCGTCACCTCCGCGACCGACGACCAGAATGGTTTCTGGGGTGCGCTCGGTTGCTCCTGCTGGGCGTTCTGATCATGGCCGACCCCATTTCCATCACACCTCCTGCAATCGCCCGCCCGGGCACCGTTGCGCCGCTGCTGAGCTTCGTCGCCGGCTATGTCGATACCGTCGGCTTCATCGCGCTGTTCGGTCTGTTCACCGCGCACGTCACCGGCAACTTCGTGCTGATCGGTGCGTCCCTGGTGCAGCCCGCGCATGCCGGCGTGCTCGCCAAGCTGCTGGCGCTGCCGGTGTTCATCGCCGCGGTGGCGATGACCACGGCCTTCGTGCGCCGACGGGAGCGCCGGCAACGGCGTTCGCTGACACCGGTGCTGTGGGCGCAGATCGTTCTGCTCGGCGGCTTCCTCGTCGTGGCGCTGCTGGCAGCACCGATCATCCACGCCGATGCCCCAGGCGCGGTGATCGCCGGCTTGCTCGGTGTCGCCGCGATGGGTGTGCAGAACGCAGCGTCGCGGCTGATCTTCACCAGCCTGTCGCCAACCACGGTGATGACCGGCAACGTCACCCAGGTGGTCATCGACAGCGTCGATCTGCTGCGTGGCTCGAATGCCGATAACCGCGCCGTGACCAAGGCCCGCATCAGCAAGATGTGGCCGCCGGTGCTTGCTTTCGCGGTCGGAGCGGCGGCCGGTGCGGTGCTGCTGATGCAGATCGGCATCATCTGCCTGCTGCTGCCGATGCTGGCGATCGTTCTGGTCTCCCGTCTGGCCATTGCTCCGGAAGTGCGCTCATGAACGCCGCCTTCTGGCTGGCCCGCGCGGGGCTCTGTCTGGCCTATGTCTACAGCGGCCTCGCCAAGCTGATCGACTTCCCCGCGGCGATCGCCGAGCAGCAGCACTTCGGCCTGCAACCGGCTGCGCTGTTCGCGGCGGCGACGATCGCCGTGCAGCTCGGTGGCTCGGTACTCGTGTTGTTCGCGCGAGGCCGACTGGCTGCCCTCGGTGCAGCGGCGCTGGCCGGCTTCACGATGATCGCGACGATCATCGGCCATCCGTTCTGGACGATGAGCGGCATCGAGCGCTTCCACAATCTCAATGCCTTTCTCGAACACGCTGGCCTGGTCGGCGGCTTCGGGCTCATCGCCTTGATCGCGCTGCAATCACCTGCGGCAAGCGAGTCATGCACGCCTGCCCACTGAGCCTCATCGCCCTCGCCCTGCCGGCCTTCGGGCTGGCAGCGGCAGAGCCGGCGAAAGTCGATCCCGCGACTTCGGTGCTCTCGGAATACACCAACGCCGCAGCACCCGATCCGCATCCACCGCCTTACACCTTGCTGCGCTTCAACGAGCGTTACGACAGCCTCGCTGATCCGCTCAATCACATTGATTTCTTCGACCCGGCGAAGTACATCGCACTCGATGCCAGCGATCCGCACAGTTACTTGAGCTTCGGCGGCGAACTGCGCGAACGCTACGAGCACTTCGACAACGCCGGCTTCGGCACCGGCAACGAGCCGGACGATCTGTCCTATCTGCTGCAGCGAGTCGCCCTGCATGCCGATCTGCACGTCAACGAGCGGCTGCGCTTCTTCGTCCAGGGCCTGTCGGCACTGCAATTCGGCGATCGCGACAGTGCCTCGCCGATCAACCAGAACCCGCTCGATCTGCAGCAGGCCTTCGTCGACTACACGTTCGGCGATCCGTCCCCGGACGGACCGAAAGTGATCGCCCGTGCCGGCCGCTTCAGCATGAACTACGGCTCCGCGCGGCTGATCGCCACTCGTGCGGCGCCGAACGTGCCGTACAAGTTCGATGGCGTGCAAATCATCGCCGCACAAGGCGCGGCGCGGCTCTATGCCTTCCTGGTCCGGCCCGGACAGGAATCCCGGCATCAGTTCGATGGCGAGAACGATGGCCAGAGCCTGTGGGGCGTCTATGCGTCGACACCGACCCATCTGAAGCTGCCGGCGACCCTCGACCTGTACTACCTCGGTGCCCATTACGACAGCCGGCGCTACATCCGCGGCAGCGCGACCGAGGATCGTCACAGCATCGGCACGCGGCTATCCGGAAGCGCCGGCGGCTGGAGTTACGACTGGGAACCGATCGTGCAGTTCGGAACCTTCGGCGATCGCGATATCCGGGCCTGGACGATCGCCACCGATACCGGCTACAGCTTCCGCTCGCTGCCCTGGAAGCCACGCTTCGGGCTCAAGGCCGATTACGCCAGCGGAGACTCGAAGGGGCCTGATGGCCATTACGGCGGCTTCAATCCGCTGTACTTCAAGTCCGGCTATTTCAACGACGCCAGCATCATCCGGCCGACCAACATCGCCGATCTGCATCCCTCGCTGCAGCTGGTGCCGACGCGCTCGCTGACCGCGACCCTCGCCGTCGATCTGCTCTGGCGCGCCAGTCTCAACGATGGCGTCTATGGCCCGGCCGGCAACATCGAACTGCGGCCGGTTCCCGGTGCATCGCGCTACATCGGCAACACCGCCGAAGCCGCGCTGACCTGGAAAGCCGGCCGGCACTGGGTGTGGACGGCGTCGTACGTGCATCTGTTCGCCAGCGATTACGTCCGCGCAGCCAGTGGCAGCGATGTCGATTTTCTCGGCAGCTGGGCGACCTTCACCTGGTAGTTCGAACAGGCTTCAACGTGACTTCACTTCCATCACGCAGCACAGGAGACAAGCCATGAGTTTCATCAAGACCCAAGACGGCACCAACATCTTCTACAAGGACTGGGGCAGCGGCCAGCCGGTGATCTTCAGCCACGGCTGGCCGCTGTCTGCCGACGCCTGGGACGCCCAGATGCTGTTCCTCGGCGAGCACGGCTACCGCGTGATCGCCCATGACCGGCGCAGCCACGGCCGTTCCGATCAGACCTGGATCGGCAACGACATGGACACCTACGCCGACGATCTCGCCGCGCTGATGACGGCGCTCGATCTCAAGGACGCGGTGATGATCGGCCACTCCACCGGCGGCGGCGAAGTGGCGCACACCCTCGGCCGTCATGGCACAGGCCGAGTCGCCAAGGCGGTGCTGATCGGCGCGGTGCCGCCGCTGATGCTGAAGACCGCCAACAATCCCGATGGCGTGCCGATGCAAGTGTTCGACGACATCCGCAAGGGCGTGTTCGACAACCGCGCGCAGTTCTACAAGGATCTGTCGATGCCGTTCTACGGCTACAACCGGGCCGGTGCCACGGCTTCGGAAGCGATCCGTGAATCGTTCACCCAGCAGGGCCTGATGGGCGGCATCAAGGGCCAGTACGACTGCATCAAGCAGTTCTCGGAAGTGGACTACACCGAAGACCTGAAGAAGATCGACGTGCCGGCCCTGGTCATCCACGGCGATGACGATCAGATCGTGCCGATCGGCACCTCGGCGCTGCTGTCCTCGAAGATCGTCCGGAACGCGACGCTGAAGATCTACGCCGGCGCACCGCACGGTCTGGCGACCACCCACCAGGATCGGCTCAATGCCGATCTGCTGGCGTTCATCAAGAGCTGAGTCGCGGAGAAACGCCACTCATCCCGCTGCGCTCAGGCAGCGGGATGAGCTGGTTCACCAGGTTTCGCAGAACGGCCGGATCTCGGCATTGAAGGTCCAGGCCGAACGGTCCTGATGGGCCAGATGCCAGGCTTCTTCGGCAATCGCCGCGGGCTTGATGAAGAAGTCATCCGGACGACCCGGGAAGGCCTTGCGCGTCCAGGCAAGGTCGATGACTGCATCGATGGTCAGATAGGCGACATGCACGCCCTTCGGCCCGACTTCGCGGGCGATGGCTTCGGCAAGCACGCGTTGTGCGGCCTTGCTCGGCGCGAAGCCGGCGAAGTTGGCCTTGCCGCGAAACGCGGAGGTGTTGCCGGTGGCGAGGATCACACCCTGCCCGGCCGCGATCATCGGTGGGGCCAGCCGCCGGGCGAGGTGCAGCAGCGCCATCGTGTTGATCTGGAAGTTGCGCTCCAGCTCGGCCGGATCGATGTCCAGGAAGTTGCCGAAGGTGCCACCGACGGCGTTGTGGATAAACACCGAGGGATCGCCGAAGCTCTGCCGGACTGCCGCCAGCGTCGCGTCGATCTGGGCAACGTCGGTAACATCGCAGACGAAGGCCTTGCTGTCCTCGATCTCGCTTTCCAGCAGCTTCAATCGCGCTTCATCGCGCGCCAGCATGGCAACGCGATAACCGCCTTCCGAGAAGCGGCGGCTCAAGGCCGCGCCGGTGCCGGGGCCCACGCCGGTGATCAGGGCAACTGGTTTGCTCATGCGCTTCTCCGTGGCGCGCGCGGTCAGCCGCGCGCAGCTTGCTGTAGCGGCAGATCGAGAATGCTCAGGGTCAATGCCGCAACCTGATCCATCGCGCGATTGCTGGCCTTGGTGCGCTCCATGATCCGTGCGCCTTCGATGCCGTTGACGAGGTACTGCGCCAGCACCTCGGCGGTCCAATCGATGCGCACCGTGCCTTCCGCCTGGCCGCGCTGGATGGCCTTGCGGAACAGCGTGGTCAGTGCCGCGAAAGTGTCGCGGACGATGGTCTGCGCCTCGGGATCTTCATCGCCCAGTTCGAGTGCCGAGTTGGTCGCGAAGCAGCCCTTGCGTTCGGTACGCCCACCGCGCGCCATCAGCTTGCGGATGGTGGCGTCGAGCCCGGCGCGGGCATCCGGCGCCTCGTCCAGCATGCCTTGCACGCTGTCGAGCACCAGCTGGCGGTACTGAAGCAGTGTTTCCAGGTAGAGCTTCTGCTTGCTGCCGAAGCTCGCGTAGACGCTGGGCTTCTCGACGCCCAGGGTGCTGGTCAGCATGTCCATCGAGGTGCCGCGATAACCGCGATCCCAGAACAGGGTCAGTGCCCTGTCCAGCGCTTCTTCACGTTCGATCTTTCTGGCCATGGCTGACGATTATCCGGAAAACCTTCTTCTGTGTTGACCAACTGTACCACACGGTATAGCTTGTCTGTACCGATCGGTATAAATGAGAGTCGGCATCGTCCAGGTCATCGCCCAAGTCATCGGACATCCATCGAGGAGATTCGCCATGCAGATTGCAGTCGTGTTCCACAGCGGCTACGGCCACACCGCGCGTCAGGCCCAGGCCGTTGCCGAAGGGGTCGAGCAATCGGGCTATGCCAAGGCGCTGCTCGTCGATGTCGCCAAGGACATTCCCTGGGATGAACTGGGCAGCAGCGCCGGCATGATCTTCGGCTGCCCGACCTACATGGGCGGGCCGTCGGCGGTGTTCAAGAAGTTCATGGAAGACAGCTCGTCGCGCTGGATGAAGCAGGAATGGGCGGACAAGGTGGCCGCCGGTTTCACCACTTCGTCGAGCCAGAGCGGCGACAAGCTCAACACCCTGGTGTCGCTGGCGATCTTCGCCGCGCAGCACGGCATGTTCTGGATCAGCACCGGCCTGATGCCCGGCAACAATGTCAGCACCGGCTCGGTCAACGACATCAACCGGCTCGGCAGCTGGCTGGGCGCGATGGCGCAGGCCAACTTCGATCAGCCGGCGGAACTGGCACCGCCGGAAAGCGATCTGCTGACGGCCCAGAAACTCGGGCTGCGCGTTGCCGCTGCGGCGAAACGCTTTGCCGGCGCCTGAGCCGGCTCGCCGAACCATGAACGTCGAGAGCTTCCGATGAGCGCACTGCGCATCTTTTCCTATCTTCCCAATCCACGGATCGCGAAGGCGACGATCGCGGCGCGCTTGTGCGGCGTCACCCTCGACCTGCGCGGCGCCTCGGTGCCCGAGCTGAAGCACTGGCTCTGGGATTTCGATGCGCATGTGATGTCGGATACCGAGCGCGCGTCGCTGGAGCATCTGCTGCGCACCGCGAAGAAAGGCTTCACCAGCACGCTGTACAAGACCGAAGCCTTTCTTGCAGCGCATCCGTTCGGCACGGTGCCGGCCGCGTTCAGCCCTGATGGCAAGGTCGGCATCTTCGAATCGAACAGCATCATGCGGGCCGTGGCTCGCCTCGGTCACGACCAGGCCAAGCTCTACGGCGACGATCCGTACAGCGCTTCGCGGATCGACAGCTTTCTCGACGCCAGCCTGCTGTTCGCCCGCGATACGCAGATCTATGTGCTCGCGCTGTGGTCGGGATCGCTTGCCGCCGATGTCCATCGCAGTGCCGAGCAGGCGTTCGCGACCTACATGGGTGGCATCGAGCGGGCGCTGCAAGGGCCAGCGGGCTTTCTGGTCGGCGATCGCCTGACGCTGGCCGATATCTGCTTCATCGCCGAGCTGACCCTGTTCCACAACGAGATCAGCCACGTCGAGTTGCTGGAACGACTGGCCCTGCGGCCGATGCTGTCCTCCGCCAGCCGCGCGGACTTCCCCAAGGCCTTCGCTCATTTCGAACGCCTGCGCGCGATGGAAGCGATTGCACCGGACATCGAGCCTTATCTGCAGGCGCTGGGCAAGTACTGAGCAAGCCGCACTGAAGCGGATCCATCCGCCACAAAACGAGGGGAGCACCATCATGAAACTACTGCAGTCATTCGGTCCGAATCCGCGCATGGTGCGGATGTTCATTGCCGAGAAGGGCCTGTCGATCCCGTTCGAAAGTGTCGACCTGTTCGGCGCCGAGAATCGCCAGGAGGCCTACCGCAAGAAGAATCCGGCGGGCGGCATTCCCTGCCTCGAACTCGACGATGGTCATGTGCTCTCGGAGACCGGCGCGATCTGCGAATTCCTCGAAGAACTGCATCCGGCACCGGCCCTGATCGGCAGCAATGCCTGGGAGCGCGCCGAGACCCGCATGAACCTGCGCCGCGTCGAACTGCAGGCCACCGAGTACCTCTACAACGCCTTCCGCTTCGGCCCCGGACTGGCGTTGTTCGAGCACCGCTTCCGCTGCGTTCCGGAAGCTGCCGACGGACTGCGCGCCAAAGGCCTCGACGGCGTTGCCCTGCTCGATTCTCTTCTTGAAGGGCAGACGTACATTTGCGGAGACCGGCTCACAGTCGCCGACCTGACGCTGTACTGCTGCCTCGACTTCTGCCTGTCGACCGGCCTGGTGATCGACCCCGCGCTCAGCAACATCAGCGCCTGGCTGGCACGGATGAATGCCCGACCCAGCGCAGCGGCCTCGCTGTCCGCTGGCTGGCAGGACATCGGCATGAAAGGCTGAGCCAGCGAAGGCTCGAGAAGGTCGTCGAGACCGGCGGCGGGATCAGCGATCCACCCCGGTTTCCTGCTCGCTCAGCGCGGCCCGGAAATAGTCGACAAACGCACGTGCGGAGGGCTTTGCGGCGCGACCGGCTGGAAAGACCGCGTGGATATCAACGGTTTCCATCTTCCAGTCAACCATGACCTCTACCAGGGCGCCGCTTGCCAACTCGGCGCGGCAGCCCCATTCGAGGGTCGACATGATGCCGAGCCCGGCAACGGCTGCGGCGGTTGCGCCTTCGTTGACCGTGGCGATCAGTCGCCCCTCCGCGCGGATGGACGTCGTCCGTCCATTACGTTGGAAGGACCATCCGGCTGGAGTGGCGCCCGAAGGACCCACGATCAGCGAATGACTGGCCAGTTCACCGGGAGACTCAGGCGTTCCAGCCCTTGCAAGGTACGCCGGAGACGCTACGAGCAGCCTGCGCGATTGGCCCAGAGGCTGCGCCACCGCGTTTGAATCGGTCAGCACTCCGAATCGCAAACCGACATCGATGCTTTCGTTCACCAGATCCTGACGCTGGTCGCTCATTTGCAGGGAGACCCGCAATGCCGGGTGCCGATCCATGAACGCCGGCAGACGCGGTGCCAACTCGCGAACGGCGATCGGGGTCGATACCGCAATACGCAGGATACCGCGCAACTCACCGGTGCCACGGGCGGCATGATCCGCCTCCTCCAGGGCAATCAGGATCGGTTCGATTCGATCGAGGTAGTCCCTGCCAGCCTCGGTGAGCGTCACGCCGCGAGTGGTACGGGTCAGCAGGGTTGCGCCCACCTCTTTCTCCAGCTCGGAAATGATTCTGGACGAGGACGGCTGCGACAGCCCCAACTCGCGGCCGGCCAGGGAAAAGCTCCTGAGCCGCGCCACGCGAGAGAAGAGTCGAAGTGAGAAGAATCGATTGTTCATTTGTTTATCAAATAAATATTACTTGAAGAACGGGTCTACCTCTCAGAAATAGAATGACTAACCATGCACTCCAGCGCCAACCTGCGCCCTGAATAACCGGAGATAGACCATGTCATTGCAAGCCAAGCTGGACGCCTTGAAAGCGAATTTCGAAACCAAGGCGGCGCCCGAGACTTTTGCGGCGATGCACAAGGCCACCCTGGAGCTGATTGCCAGCGGCCAGGCTGAACGCGCCCTCAAGGCAGGCGACCGCGCCCCGGCCTTCACCCTCGTCGATTCCGACGGCAAATCCGTTTCCTCGGCCGACCTGCTGCGCAAAGGCCCGCTGGTCGTCACGTTCTACCGCGGCGTGTGGTGCCCGTACTGCAACTTGGACCTGCAGGCGATCGAAGCCGCCGCCAAGGATATCCGTGATCAGGGTGCCGAACTGGTCGCGATTTCGCCGCAAACCGCCGTATTCAGCCGCAAAGCCCAGCGCGACAACAAACTGAGCTTCCCGATCCTGAGCGACCGGAGCGGTGAGACTGCCGCGACCTTCGGCATCCGTTTCGTGCTGCCCGAGTATCTGCGGGAGATCTACAAGATGTTCAAGATCGACTTGGCCGAGACCAATGGCGAGCCGAGTTGGACGCTGCCGATGCCTGGCCGTTACGTGATCGCCCAGGACGGCGTGATCGCCTACGCCGAAGTGAACCCGGACTACACCCGTCGTCCGGACCCGAGCGAGCTGCTTCCGACCCTGAAGCAACTGGCCCGCGCTGTTGCCGCCTGATCTGAACGCCATTCGCACGAGAAGCTCAGCCATGAAAGTACAAGTCGGTCAAACCATTCCGAGCTTCACGGTGCAGACCATTCAAGGAAGACCGCTGACCGTTCCCGAGTCTTCGCCGAAATTCACCCATCTCCAGTTCCGGCGTTTCGCAGGGTGCCCGATCTGCAATCTCCATCTACACACGTTTTTCAAAAGCTACGACCGGATCGAGGCTGCCGGAATACGTGAAGTCATTTTCTTTCATTCTTCAGTAGCCGAAATGAAGAAGTACCAGAAAGACATTGCCTTCGCAGCGGTAGCCGATCCGAGCAAGACCTTCTATGCCCAATTCGGCGTCGAGCGGTCGATATGGGCCAGCCTCCATCCCCGAGCGCTGTGGGCGGCTATCAAAGGCATGCTGCTCGGCAAGATGGGCGTGAAAATGGAAAACGGCCCGCATGGCCTGCCCGCAGACTTCTTGATCGATCAAAAGGGCATGGTGGTTGCCGCGAAGTATGGAACCCATGCCTACGATCAATGGGAAGTCTCCGAGCTGCTGAGTATTGCCAGGGGTGCTGGTTAGCATCTTGGCGGGTCTCATCGCCAACACGTACGCACGTCGTCACCGCCGAACGGCTACGCGAAGGAAAAGAATGCACCTGAGGTCAAGTCTTGCCTGCATGCGCTGACTACACTGATCGCCAGTAGCGGGAGCCAGAGCGGTCCCGATCCGAAAACCTAGAAGCGCTGACTGACAGCGGGCCCGCAACAGGCCGCGAGCCAAGCGCAAGTCAACGTTGGTGCAGGGAGAGATCATGTATTGCTTGAGCTTGAAGGGACGCGCTTGCCTGCTGCTGGCAATCGGTCTGGGGATTTCGATGTCGGCGCAGGCTGGCGGCGGCTACTTCGTACTCGGTTATGGTCCCGAGGCAGCGCAATCTGCGGGAACCTCGACGGCCTTCGGCCTTGATGCGTTCGCCGGCGCTTCCAATCCGGCCAAGCTGTCGGCGGTCGACGATCGTCTCGATCTCGGGCTGATGGCGTTCATGCCGCATCGGCGCGCCGAACGAGAAGACTCCCTCGATCCCTCCTACGATTTCTCGACCACCAGCAAGAACCAGTTCTTCCTGCTGCCCGAAGTCGGTTATGCCGCGCGCATCAACGAGGCACTGTCCTGGGGCCTGACGCTCTACGGCAATGGCGGACTCAACAGCGATTACCGCGGCGAAACCGGCGTCCCCGGCAACAATGCGGCGCCCGACAAATGCGGCAACCAGCCGGGCAATCTGTTGCTCGGCTGCGGCCAGCTGGGCTTCGACCTGAGCCAGCTGATCCTTGCCACGACACTCAGCTGGCAGTACGCACCGGGATACAGCTTCGGCATCGCGCCACTGCTGGCCTATCAGCGCTTCAAGGCGTACGGACTGCAGGCATTTCAGGGCCTATCCGGACACCCGGATGCGGTCACCAACAATGGCTATGAAGGGGCGCTCGGCGCCGGTGTGCGCGTCGGCTGGTACGGGCAACTCCTGCCCTGGCTTAATGTTGGCGCGGCATACTCGACGCGGGTCTACATGCAGAACTTCGAGTCCTATCGTGGGCTGTTGGCCGGCAATGGCTCGTTCGATATTCCTGAGAACTACAGCGTCGGCCTGTCACTGACGCCGATCGAGAAATGGACGATCGGCTTCGACTTTCAGCGCATCAACTTCGGCCACATCAGGGCGTTTGGCAACGGCGTGCTGAATTCTCTGGTCGATCCCCAGGGCAATCCGCTGGGCAGCAATACCGGCAGCGGCTTCAATTGGAGAAGCCAGAGCAACTATCGGTTTGCGCTCGCGTATGACGTGCTTCCCTCCTTGACCCTGCGTGCCGGGCTCGCCTACGGCAGGCGTCCGCAACGCGATTCCAGCGCCAACTCGGTGAGCTTCAACCTGCTGGCGCCGAATCCAGTCCGCAATGTCACGGCCGGCTTCACCTGGGCGTTCACCAAGACCAACGATCTGCAGTTCGCTTATGGGCGTTATCTGAAAGGCACCTACGGCGGTCCTTCGGCCACCGCACTCGGCGGCAATGAAACGCTGACGCCATATGTCGAAACCCTGTACTTCGGCTGGAGTCATCACTACTAGGACTGCGGAAGCCGGCGACGACGCGGCAGATCTGCGGCGATATCGCGGCGCGTCTTGTTTTTCCCGCGGAATTTATTATGATGACCATCATATGAAGAAGCCCGCCACTCGATCCAAGGAAACCACGCATGAGCGCATCGTCGCTGCCGCCGCGCGCGCCATCCGGCGCAGCGGCTATGACGGCACGAGCGTCGCCGACATCATGAAAGAGGCCGGGCTGACCCATGGCGGCTTCTACGCCCATTTCTCCTCGCGCGAAGCCATGCTCGCCGAGGCGGCGGACCGGGCCGGTGCAGACGCAGCCGCCGCATCGGCACGCGTCGCCGCCATGGTGCCGCCGGAGCAGGCCTTGCAGCGAATGATGTCGTTCTATCTTTCCAGGGAACACCTCAAGGCCGTGGAAACAGGCTGTCCGGTCGTGGCGCTGGGTTCGGAGATGTCGCGCCAGGCACCGGAAGTACGCGGCGCGGCGACGCGCCGGATCAAGGAAATGATCGATGTCGTGGCTCGCCATTCGCCCGACTGGGGGCAACCGGAAGCGCACGAACGCGCACTCGTCATCGTCTCCTCGATGGTCGGCACCCTGCTGCTGGCGCGCGCCGTGGACGACCCCAAGCTTGCCGATGCGCTGCTGGCATCGACGCTGAAGCACTTCAGCCCTACTGAATCCTGAACGCGGCAGCACGCAGGTCGGCTTTCGACACGCGCTTGAATATGATGAACATCATAAATTCTTCACCCGATGCAGCACTTCCGCGCATCGTCATCGACAGAGAGGCACTACCATGAGCGTCAACAAATCCATCGCCCTCGTTACAGGCGCCTCCTCCGGCATCGGCAAGGCGACCGCGGAGCGGCTCGTCAAGGCGGGCTACAAGGTCTACGGCACCAGCCGGCGTGGCGGGCAACAGGATTCGTCATCGTTCGAGATGCTGGCGCTCGACGTGACCCGCGATGAATCGGTCGCTGCCGCGGTGAACGAACTGCTGCGGCGGGAAGGCCGCATCGATCTGCTGGTCAACAACGCCGGCTTCGGCGTTGCCCCCGCCGGTGCGGAAGAAAGCTCGATCGAGCAGGCGCATGCGATCTTCGAAACCAACTTCTTCGGCATCGTCAGGATGACCCGCGCCGTGCTGCCGCAGATGCGCAAGCAGGGCAGCGGTCGCATCGTCAACATCGGCTCGATCCTGGGCTTGCTGCCGATGCCCTACGGCGCGCTCTATTCCGCAACCAAGCATGCCGTCGAAGGCTATTCGGAATCGCTCGACCACGAAGTGCGCACCCGGGGCATCCGCGTTTCGGTCGTCGAGCCGGCGTTCACCAGGACGGCGTTCGACGCCAACCTGATGGAACCCGACACGATGCTGGACGAGTACCGCAGCAACCGCGCCGGCATGAACCAGCTGATGGTGGATTCCATCGCCAAGGGCGATGACCCTGCCGTGGTCGCCGACGTGGTGCTGCTGGCCGCCAGCGCGGCTCATCCCAAGCTGCGCTATACCGCCGGCAGCCTCGCCGGCCGGCTGCGGTTCCTGCGCAGATTTGCACCTGCTGCTCTGGTCGACGCCGGCATCCGCAAGGATTTCCGGCTCGATGCGCCTGCGACGCCCGCTCGGGCCTCAGCTGCCGCCAAGTAATTACCGAACGGTACGAGCATCGACCATGGCCGATTCCACTTCCCTGCAAGCCAATTTCCTGACTCAAGCCTTGCGGCTACCCAACGGCAGTACCCTGCGCAATCGCCTCGCCAAGGCTTCGATGAGCGAGGCGCTGGCGACTTACGCCAATCAACCGACGCCGAAGCTCGTCGAACTGTATCGGCGCTGGGCGGCATCGGGCATCGGTCTGCTGATCACCGGCAACGTGATGATCGACCGCCGTGCACTGGGCGAGCCCGGCAACGTCGTGATCGAGGACGAAACGGATCTGCCACTGCTGCGGCAGTGGGCGAGTGCGGCCACCGACCAGGGCGCGGCGATCTGGGTGCAGCTCAACCATCCCGGCAAGCAGGCGACCAAGGGCCTCAACGCCGGCACGCTCGCGCCGTCGGCGGTGCCGTTCCGTGCCGACATGCAGGCGCTGTTCGAAACCCCGCGCGCGGCCACTCAGGCCGAGATCGAGGACATCATCCAGCGCTTCGGCCGGAGTGCTGCGATCTGCAAGAAGGCCGGCTTCAGCGGCGTGCAGATTCACGGCGCACACGGCTATCTGGTCGGCCAGTTCCTGTCACCGCACCACAACCGGCGCGACGATCGATGGGGTGGCAGCGCGGAGAAGCGGCGGCGCTTCGTGCTGGCCGTCTATGCCGAAATCCGCAAACAGGTGGGCGCTGACTTCCCGGTCGGCATCAAGCTCAATTCCGCCGATTTCCAGCGCGGCGGCTTCAGCGAAGAGGAATCGCTGGCGACGATGCAGGCGCTGGTCGACGCCGGTATCGATCTGATCGAAATCTCCGGCGGCACCTACGAAGACCCGGCGATGTCCGGCGCACTTCCTCCGGCACAGAAGGCTTCCACCGCAGCGCGCGAGGCCTACTTTCTCGACTTCGCCGAGAAGGCACGCGCCTCGCTGAAAGTGACGCTGATGGTCACCGGCGGTTTCCGCAGCGCCGCCGGCATGAACGCCGCGCTGCGCTCCGGCGCGCTCGACGTGATCGGCCTCGCGCGCCTGCTGGCCATCGATCCCGATGCGCCGGCGGCCTTGCTGCGCGGACAGGACAGCCCCCAGCAGGTGCGCCCGATCAAGACCGGCATCCCGCCGATCGACCGCATGGGCGTCATGGAGATCTTCTGGTATTCGCTGCAGCTGCGCCGCATTGCCGACGGCGGCGATCCACGGCCCGGCGAAAGCGGCCTGTGGGCCTTCCTCAAGGCAGTGACGAAGAGCGGCTGGGGCACCTTCCAGACGCGGCGTCTTCGCGCCAAGCCCTAGAGATTCCGCTGCCTTTCAGAAGCGACCCATGAGCAAAATGAAATGGAAAGACGTGCCGACCCGGACGATCACGGTGGAGTCTTTCAGCATCACCGCGCATTCGTACCTGCCGTCCTGAATTTCCTAGCGGGCTGATCCGACACGCGCGACGCCCACGGAAAGACGCGGAAGCAACCGACAAGAACACGCATGGAGAAGACGACATGAGCCAGACCGACAACAGCGTTCCCCCAGCCGCAGCCCAGGATGTCGCCCTCATCGTGGGTGGCGGCCCGGGCATCAGTTCCAGTTGCGCGAAACTGTTCGCGGAGAACGGCATGCGCGTCGCCGTCGCCGCCAGGGATCCCGACAAGGCCGTGCTTCTGAAGCTCGAGAAGTCCCACGGGGTGCGACGGTATGCCTGCGATGGCAGTGATCCCGCCGCCGTCGAGTCGCTGTTCCAGGCGGTTGCCCGGGACCTCGGCTCGCCGACACTGGTAGTCCACAACATCGACGGCCGCAGTCTCGGCATCTTTGGCAAGCCGATCACGGAAGCCGACCCGAGCCTGGTGCTCGATGCGCTCCGCAACTCGGCGTTCAGTGCCTTCCTCGTCGGCCAGCAGGCGGCCCGGCTGATGCTTGGCAACGAGGTGAATGCCAACGGCGCAAGAGGAACGCTCATCTTCACCAACGCCAGTGCGGCGCTGAAGGGCTATCCCCGCAGCGGCGCCTTCGCGATGGCCTGTCACGCCAAGTCCGGGCTGGCCCAGAGCATGGCTCGGGAGCTGATGCCGCAAGGGATTCATGTCGCCAACGTGCCGATCGACGCCGCGATCGGCTGGACACAGGAAGACGGCAGCCGCGCACACCGGCTGGCAGGCACCACCGTCGACGACAACATGGCCGACCCCGACCGTATCGCGGAAACCTATCTGCAGATCCATCGCCAGCATCGGTCGACCTGGGCCTACGAGATCGTGCTGCGGCCGTGGACCGAGAAATGGTGAGCGTTCGCGATCTTGCCGATGCTCACCGCACGAAGCTGGCCGAACAGCGCCGGACTTGCCCCCAACACTGGAGAACGACATGAATCTGCTGGAACAACCCGGCGCTGCAAACGGCCTCGAACAGTTGCGCGGCTGGCTTGCGAGCGGCCGGCAACCGGCCATCGGCGAGACGCTGAAGTTTTCGCTGGTCGAAGTCTCGGAAGGCCGCGCAGTGTTCGCGGCGACGCCGGGCGCGCACGCCTATAACCCGATCGGTTCCGTGCACGGCGGCTATGCGGCCACACTGCTCGACTCGGCCTGTGGCTGCGCGGTGCATTCCGCGCTGAGCAGCGAGCAGGGCTACACGACGCTGGAACTGAAGATCGCCTATCACCGCGCGCTGAGCGCGAGCACCGGCCTGGTGCGCGCCGAGGGCAAGGTGGTTTCGATCGGCAAGCGCGTGGCCTTTGCCGAAGCGCGGATCACCGACGAAGCCGGCCGCCTGTATGCGTCAGCGACTTCGACCTTGCTGGTATTCGAGCGCAAGCCCTAGCCGCTTGGGGCCTTTGCTCAAACCCGCTCGATGACCATCGCGATGCCCTGGCCGACGCCGATGCACATCGTGCACAGCGCATAGCGGCCGCCGGTGCGTTCGAGCTGGTTCAGCGCGGTGGTCACCAGACGCGCACCCGAAGCGCCCAGCGGATGGCCGATGGCGATCGCGCCGCCGTTGGCGTTGACGTGGGCGGCATCGTCGGCGAGGCCGAGATCGCGGGTCACGGCCAGGCCCTGCGCCGCGAAGGCTTCGTTGAGTTCGATGACGTCGATCTGCGACAGCTTCAGTCCGGCCAGCGCCAGCACTTTCCTGGTCGCTGGCGAAGGTCCGAAACCCATGATCCGGGGCGCCAGGCCGACAGTCGCCATCGCCAACACGCGGGCTCGCGGCTTGAGGCCGTAGCGTCCTGCGGCGGCTTCCGATGCCAGCAGCACGGCGCAGGCACCATCGTTGACGCCTGACGCGTTGCCGGCGGTGACGCTGCCATCCGGCTTCACGACACCTTTCAGCTTGGCGAGCATCGCCAGGGTGGTATCCGAGCGCGGGTGTTCGTCGGCCGTGAACTGCAGTAATTCGCCCTTCTTCTGCGGAATGGCGACTGGCACCAGTTCGCTGGCGAAGAAACCGGCTGCGTGAGCAGCGGCCCAGCGCTGCTGGCTGCGGATCGCGAAAGCATCCTGATCGGCGCGCGAGATGCCGAACTGCTCGGCGACGTTCTCGGCGGTTTCCGGCATCGAGTCGATGCCGTATTTCGCCTTCAGCAGCGGATTGATGAAGCGCCAGCCGATCGTCGTGTCCTCGATCTTGGCGACTCGCGAGAACGCGCTGTCGGCCTTGCCCATCACGAACGGCGCGCGGGTCATGCTTTCGACACCGCCGGCGATCATCAGCTGCGTTTCGCCCGCCTTGATCGCGCGAGCCGCCATGCCGATCGCATCGAGGCTCGATCCGCACAGGCGATTGATCGTCGAACCCGGCACTTCCTGCGGCAGGCCGGCGAGCAGCGCGGCCATGCGCGCGACGTTGCGATTGTCTTCACCAGCCTGGTTGGCGGAGCCGTAGAGCACGTCTTCGACCGCCGCCCAGTCGACGTTCGGATTGCGCTGCATGAGTGCTGCGATGGGCAGCGCCGCGAGATCGTCGGTACGGACATTGGCCAGCGCGCCGCCGTAACGGCCGAAGGGCGTGCGGATGGCGTCGCAGATGTAGGCGTGGTTCATGGCGAAAAATGGAATCCGTGGAGCAGCAATTCAGTTGGGTCATACCCGCGCAGGCGGGGATCCAGTTCTTCGTTACCAGCGACGCGCGAGCGTCAACACTGGATTCCCGCCTTCGCGGGAATGACGACGTTGTTCAGCGAGTGACGAGTTGAATGGCAGGCGCGCTTTCCTTCGGCCGGCGATCGATTACTCGCTTGGCCTTGCCGATCGAACGCTCCAGCGTCTCCGGGTGGTGCAGCAGCACGCGGACGCTGATGCCGACGTAGGTCTTCACCAGGTGCTGGAGATTGCTGCTCACTTCCTTGCGCAGGCCGTCTTCGATGCCGGCGTCGGCGACCGACAGTTCGACATTGACCAGCAGCTGATCGAGGTTGCCTTCGCGGATCACTTCGATCAGGTAGTTCGGTGTCAGCTGCGGGCAGCGCAGCAGCAGTTCCTCGATCTGGGTCGGGAAGACGTTGACGCCGCGGATGATCAGCATGTCGTCCGAGCGGCCGGTGATCTTGCCCATCCGCCGCATGCTGCGCGCGCTCGGTGGCAGCAGACGCGTCAAGTCGCGGGTGCGGTAGCGGATGATCGGCAGCGCTTCCTTGGTCAAGCTTGTGAATACCAGCTCGCCTTCCTCGCCATCGGCCACCACGTCGCCAGTCGCTGGATTGATGATCTCGGGATAGAAATGGTCTTCCCAGATCGTCGGGCCGTCCTTGGTCTCGATGCACTCGCTGGCGACACCGGGGCCCATCACTTCGGACAGGCCGTAGATGTCGACGGCATCGATGTCGGCGCGGTTCTCGATCTCCTGACGCATCGCGTTGGTCCAGGGCTCGGCACCGAAAATGCCGGTGCGCAAGCTTGATTGCGCCGGATCGATACCCTGGCGATGGAATTCCTCGATCAGGTTCAGCATGTAGCTCGGCGTCACCATGATGATGTCGGGCTTGAAATCCTGGATCAGCTGCACCTGCTTCTCGGTCTGGCCACCGGACATCGGCACCACGGTGCAGCCCAGGCGTTCGGCGCCGTAATGGGCACCGAGGCCGCCGGTGAACAGGCCATAGCCATAGGCGATATGGACCATGTCGCCCGGCCCGCCGCCGGCAGCGCGGATGCTGCGGGCGACGACATCAGCCCAGGTCGAGATGTCCTTCGCGGTGTAGCCAACGACTGTCGGCTTGCCCGTGGTGCCACTCGAACCGTGAATGCGCGAGATCCGTTCCTTCGGCACCGCGAACAGGCCGAAGGGATAGTTGTCGCGCAGGTCCTTCTTGGTCGTGAACGGGAACTTGGCGATATCGGCCAGCGACTTCAGATCATCCGGATGCACACCGGCGGCATCGAAGCTCTGCTGGTAGTGGGCGACGTTGTCGTAGGCATGGCGCAGCGACCAGCGCATGCGCTCCAGCTGCAGCGTCTGGAGTTCATCGCGGCTGGCGCGTTCGATCGGATCGAGCGCAGCGGCTCTGACTGGGTGACGGCTGACCATGGAACTACTCCTCGCAGAAAGGCTGGTGACGTGCAGATGGGGATGCTGCGAACTGTTCATCGTTTCCGGCTAGCGCACATGACCCTAGGTGCAGGGCCGCTGCCGGAACGTGCAATTCGCGCGATCTCTATAAGTTGGGCGCATTGAGAACATCGCCCTTGACGCGGGCGGACTTGCCACGGAACAGCGCCACGACCACACCTTCAGGGTCGGTCAGGGTCACGTCGTAGACGCCGCTGCGGCCGGCCAGCGAGCGCTCGACGGCGGTGGCTGTCAGCAAGGTGCCGACCATCACCGGGCGCAGGTATTCGATGTTGCAGCCAGCCGCTACGGTCGCCTCGTTGCGGCTGTTGCAGGCGAAGGCGAAGGCACTGTCGGCCAGCGCGAACATGAAGCCGCCATGGCAGGTCAGAAGGCCATTGAGCATGTCCGGGCGCACGGTCATGGTCAGGGTCGCGTAGCCGGGGCCGATGTCGATGATGGTCAGGCCCATGGACTGCGAGGCGGTATCACGGCCGAACATCGCGCCGCCGACGGCCATCGCCAGCGCCACCGGATCGGATGAATCAATCGGAATGATGTCGCTCATCGTCCTGCCCTCGCCGCGTTGGCCTTGCGTTGATCACGACGCCACTCGGCAGCGGCGTAGCGAGTGCGCTCTTCATCGGTTTCCAGCTTCAACGGCGGCACCGGAGCCGGTTTGCGATCGGCATCGAGCGCCACCATCGTGAAATAGCAGGTGTTGGTATGGCGACGCACGCCGGTGTGCAGGTGTTCGGCCTCGACCCGGATGCCGACTTCCATGGACGACTTGCCGGTGTAGTTGATCGCCGCCTTGAAGGTCACCAGATCGCCGACATGGATCGGCTCCTTGAAGAACATCTGGTCGACGGCCAGAGTCACGACGTAGTGCTTGCTGTAGCGCGCCGCACAGGCGTAGGCGACGTTGTCGAGCAGCGACAGGATGCGGCCGCCATGGACATTGCCGCTGAAGTTGGCCATGTCCGAGGTCATCAGGACGTTCATCACCAGCTGCTTTTCGGGTCCTTCACTCACGTTTTGCTTCTCCAGAAGATTGGGCTGAAGTGCTCGATGCGAGCACTTGCTGGCGCAAGCGCGGCGAGGCGCGATAACGCGGCTCGCCGTAATGCCCGGCCAGGTGATCGAGCGCCGCAAGCACGGTGCCAGCACCGATGCGCTCTGCCCATTCCAAGGGTCCGATCGGATAACCGACGCCACCACGCATCGCGATATCGACCGCCGCCGCATTGCAGACCTGCTGATGCACGGCATCGCTCGCCTCGTTGGCCAGCATCGCCACCGTGCGCAGCACCGCAAGCCCCGGAGAATCGCCGAGCTGGGAAACCGCGAAACCCGCGGCCTGCAGCAGGCCCGCGACCGCTGCCGGTGCAGCCGGCGAACTCTGCGCGGCAACGGCAATCGCCGCGCGCCTGGCGGTAGCGGCATCAAGCATCAGATCGATGACTACGACTTCTCCGATGCCGAGCGCGGCGGCGCGCGCGGTGGCGCTGCGGCCGTCGCTGACGAACAGCGCCACGCCGTCGACGGTGGCGATCCGGCCATCGCTGGCCTCGGCCATGGTCAAGGCGAGCACGCTGCCGGAAGCATCGAGCCGCTTGGCCAGCGCTGCCGCCAGTGGATCGGCAATCGCCAGCTCGATGCGCGCCGGACGTGGCTGTGGCGCCAGGCTGGCTGGCGCAGCCTTGGTCGCGCCTTCGCGATAATCGTAGAAGCCGCGACCGCTCTTGCGGCCGAGATAGCCGGCCTGCACCAGCTCCAGCTGCAGCAGCGACGGCTGGAAGCGCGGATCGCCGTAATAGGCGTCGAACACCGAGCGGGTCACCGCGTAGTTCACGTCATGGCCGATCATGTCCATCAGCTCGAACGGCCCCATGCGAAAGCCGCCGGATTCGCGCATCACCGCATCGAGTGTGGCGACATCGGCAACACCTTCCTGCAGCAGGCGCAGGGCTTCGGCGTAATACGGCCGGGCGACACGATTGACGATGAAGCCGGGTGTGGAACGCGCATGCACCGGCGTCTTGCCCCAGCGTTCGGCCGTCGCGAATACGGTGGCGGCCAGCGCTGCATCGGTCGCCGCGCCGGAAATCACTTCCACCAGCGCCATCAACGGCGCCGGATTGAAGAAGTGCATGCCGACCAGCCGCTCCGGCCGCTTCAGCTTGGCGGCGATCGCGGTGATCGACAGCGACGAGCTATTGCTGGCGAGAATCGCATCCGGCCCGAGCAAGGCTTCAAGCTGAGCGAACAAGCCGCGCTTGGCTTCGAGATCTTCGACGATCGCTTCGACGACCAGCTTGCAGTCGCGCAGATCCTCGGTCGCCGTGGCTGGTTTCAGCGCAGCGGAAGCAGCATCGAACTGCTCGGCGCTGAGCTTCTTCTTCTCGACCAGCTTGGCAAGCTGGGCGCGGATGCCGGCAATCGCCGTCTCGGCAGCACCGGCGCGCATGTCGTGCAGCCAGACCGGATGGCCGGCGACGGCAGCCAGCTGGGCAATGCCGGCGCCCATCGCGCCAGCGCCGATCACGGCGACGGCAGCGGAGGTCGGCAAACCCTCAGTCGTCGCGATCATTTGCCCGTGAAGCTGGCCGGGCGCTTTTCGAGGAAGGCAGCAACGCCTTCACGATAGTCATCACTGAAGCCGAGTTCGCGCATCGCGCCGGCTTCTGCCTTCAGCGCTTCTTCGAGTGGCACCGAACCATTGTCGAGAATCAGCTGCTTGGTGCGCGCCAGGCCCTTGGTCGGCGCGGTCGACAGATGAGTCAGCAGCTTTTCGACTTCGTCCTTGAACTTGTCGTCGTCGATCGCCTTCCAGATCAGGCCCCATTCCTCGGCCTGCGTTGCAGTCAGCTTGTCGCCGAGCATCGCCAGGCCCATCGCCCGCGCGGTACCGAGCAGGCGCGGCAGGATCCAGGTGCCGCCGGTATCGGGGATCAGGCCGAGCTTGCAGAACGGCTGGATGAAGCTTGCAGAACGTGTGGCGAGCACGAGATCACCGCCGAGCGCGACGTTGGCGCCAGCACCCGCGGCCACGCCATTGACCGCGACCACGACCGGCATCGGCAGCCGACGCAGGCTGGTCACCAGCGGCGCCCACCAGGCTTCGACGGTGTCACCGAGATCAACGGGTTTGTCGCCAGGAGCAACCGCACGATCGGACAAATCCTGACCCGCGCAGAAGCCGCGACCGGCGCCGGTCAGCAGCAGCACTCTGGCGCTCGGATCGGCCTTGACGGTGTTGATCGCGTCGCGCAGCTCGGTGTGCATCGCGACGGTGAAGCTGTTCAGACGATCCGGACGGTTCAGCGTGATTCGGGCGATGCCGTTTTCAAGGCTGAACAGGATGTTTTCGTAAGCCATGCGTGTCTCTCCTCCGCTTTCATTGACCTCCCTCCCCGCTCGCGGGGAGGGAGTTTCTCGTCGCTCAGACTGGCGCTTTTTCCACCATCGTCAGCACGTCATAAGTCGCGACGACCAGGCCATCCTGATTGGTCACCACCGTATCCCAGCGTACTTCGCCGTAGTTCTCGGTGATGCGCGGATTCTTGCCCTTGCAGGTCAAGGTCACGCTCAGGGAATCGCCCGGCTTGGCCGGCGTCACGAAGCGCAGATTGTCGAGGCCGTAGTTGGCGAGCACCGGGCCCGGGTCCGGCTGCACGAACAGGCCAGCGGCGACCGACAGGATGTAATAGCCGTGCGCCACGCGCCCACCGAAGAACGGATTGGCTGCGGCGGCCGCTTCATCCATGTGCGCATAGAAGGTGTCACCGGTGAAGTGCGCGAAGTGTTCGATGTCTTCGAGCGTGATCAGCTTCGGGCCGGCCTTCACCGTATCGCCGAGCTGTAGTTCGCTGAGGTTCTTGCGGAACGGATGGACGCCTTCGGCGCGCGGCGAACCGGCGATCCACTGGCCGGTGATTGCGCTCAGCGTCGCCGGCGAGCCCTGCAGCGCGGTGCGCTGCAAGTAGTGCTTGACGCCGCGCACGCCGCCCATTTCCTCGCCACCACCGGCGCGGCCCGGGCCGCCGTGGACCAGCACCGGCATCGGCGAGCCGTGGCCGGTCGATTCCTTGGCGCAGTCACGATTCACGATCAGCAGGCGGCCGTGATAGCTGGCCGCGCCCATGACCAGATCGCGGGCGAAGTCGTTGTCGTAAGTGAACAGCGAGCCGACCAGGCTGCCTTCGCCCTTGGCGGCCAGCGCGATGACGTCATCGATATCGTCGTACGGCATCACCGTCGACACCGGGCCGAAGGCCTCGATCTCGTGGACGACCGGCGAGGCATGCGGGTTCGCGCAGCGCAGCAGCAGCGGCGACAGGAACGCGCCCTTCTTGGCATCGCCACCGGTGACGGCGAAATCCTGCGGATCGCCGAACACCAGATCGGCGACGTCACGCAGACGGCCAACCGCCTTCAGCACTTCGTCACGCTGGCCGAGCGAAGCCAGCGCGCCCATGGTCACGCCGGCCTGCGAAGGATCGCCGACGACGACCTTGGCCAGCCGCGCCTTCAGCGCCTCGACCACCGCATCCAGTTGCGCACGCGGCACGAAGGCGCGGCGGATCGCCGTGCACTTCTGGCCGCATTTGGTGGTCATTTCGCGGACCACTTCCTTCACGTACAGATCGAACTCCGCCGAACCCGGCACGGCATCGGGGCCGAGGATCGAGCAGTTCAGCGAGTCCGCTTCCATCGTGAAGCGCACCGAATTGCGGACGATCACCGGATGCGATTTCAGCTTCTGGCCAGTCGAGGCCGAGCCGGTGAAGGTGACCAGATCCTGGCCGGTGAGATGCTCGAACAGATCGCCGACCGAGCCGCAGATCAGCTGGAACGAGCCTTCGGGAAAGATGCCGGAAGCGACCATGTCGCGGAACACGCGCTCGGTCAGATACGAGGTCTGGCTGGCCGGCTTGACGATCGCCGGCACGCCGGCGAGCAGATTCACGGCGAGCTTTTCGAGCATGCCCCAGACCGGGAAGTTGAAGGCATTGATGTGCAGCACCACGCCCTTCAGCGGCGTCATGATGTGCTGGCCGACGAAGCTGCCGGTCTTGCTCATCACTTCGGTGTTGCCGTCGACGATGAAGCTGGCGTTCGGCAGTTCGCGACGGCCCTTGCTGGCGTACGAGAACAGCGTGCCGAAGCCGCCGTCGATGTCGATCATCGAATCGTTCTTCGAAGCACCGGTAGCGGCGGACAACGCGTAGTAGACATCCTTGCGCTCGCCCAGATACTGGCCCAGCGCCTTCAGCTTCATCGCCCGCTCATGGAACGTGAGCTTGCGCAGCGCCGGGCTGCCGACCTTGCGACCGTGCTCGAGCATCGCGGCGAAGTCGAGACCCTTGCTCGAGACCTGTGCGACCGGGTCGCCGGTCAGCGCGTTCAACATCGTTTCACCGCCCTCGCCCTGCTGCCATTTGCCGCAGGCGTAGCTTTCAAGCTTGATCATGGTTGTCACTCCTCGGGTTCTGGGCGGCGATCGCGCGCCGGCTTATCGGTTCTTGAATACGGGTTTGCGCTTGTCGAGAAAGGCGGCAATGCCTTCGCGACGGTCTTCAGTGGTGAACGTGGCTTCGAACAGCCGGGCCTCGTGCTTCAGGCCGTCTTCGAGAAAGGTCTCGTGCGCGGCGTTCACGGCGGCGCGGGCCAGTTCGACGATCGGTGCCGAGTAGCCGGCGATCCGTTCGGCCGTCTTCAAGGCTTCGGGTATCAGCTCAGCCAGCGGCAGCACGCGGGCGACGAGGCCGGCGCGTTCGGCTTCATGAGCGTCGATATTGCGGCCGGTCAGCACCATCTCCATCGCCTTGCTCTTGCCGACTGCGCGCACCAGCCGCTGGGTGCCGCCGGAGCCGGGGATGAGACCCAGGCGAATCTCCGGCTGGCCGAACTGGGCGTTGTCGGCAGCGAGTGCGAAGTCGCACATCATCGCCAGTTCGCAGCCGGCGCCGAAGGCCATGCCGGCAACGGCGGCGATCACCGGCTTGTGCATCGCGCCGATCTGGTTCCAGGCGCCGCGCAGTTCGGTGTTGGTGCGGGCGTCTTCCTCGCTCCAGTCCTGCAGCGCGCGGACATCGGCACCGGCGGCGAACACCTTGTCGTTGCCGGTGATGACGATCGCGGCTATGGCCTCGTCGTCATCGAGCGCGATCAACGCGATACGCAATGCTTCGCGCAGCGGCATCGACAGCGCGTTCATTGCTTCCGGACGATTCAGGCGCAGCAGCGCGACCTTGCCAATGCGTTCGATCAGCAGGATGTCCGCATCGCTACCTTGGGCCACGCCTCAGGTCTCCTGATCGAAGTCGAGCGTGAGGCTGTCGCTGACCGGAAAGCTCTGGCAGCTCAGGATGAAGCCGCGTGCCAGTTCGTAATCTTCGAGCGAGTAGTTGGCATCCATGTCGACTTCGCCGGACAAGCGTTTACAACGACAAGTGCCGCAGACGCCGCCCTTGCAGGCGTACGGCAGTTCGATGCCATTGGCCAGCGCCGCATCGAGCAGCGACAGGCCGTTCTTCTTCAGGCTGAACTGCTGGCTGCGGCCATCGTGGATCACGGTGACTTCGCAGCCCGCCTCGCCCTTCACCACCGCTGCGCGCGGCTTGCGTGCCGCGCCATTCATCGCGGTGCCGAACAGCTCCAGCTTGATGCTGGCCTTGGCCACACCGCTGGCGACCAGGCTGTCGCGCACCTGCTCCATCATCACCTGCGGGCCGCAGACGTAGGCGACGTCGATATCCTCGGGATTGACCCACTGCTTCAACAACGATTCGCACTTCGCGGCATCGATGCGGCCATTGAACAAGTCGACGTCCTGCTGCTCGCGGCTAAGGATGAACACGAGATTGAAGCGGCTCATGTAGCGATCTTTGAGATCGGCCAGCTCATCCTTGAAGATCACGCTCGATGAGGCGCGGTTGCCGTAGACCAGGGTGAAGCGGCTGTTCGGCTCGGCCTGCAAGGTGGTCTTGATCAGCGACAGGATCGGGGTGATGCCGCTGCCGGCCGCGAAAGCAACGTGATGGCGCTGCGACTCCGGCAGAAGCTCCACGCTGAAGTGGCCGGACGGCTCCATGACATCGAGCGCAATGCCGGGCTTCAGATGCTCGAAAGCCCATGACGAAAACAGGCCGTCATCGATGCGCTTGATCGCAACCCGCAGGCTCTGCTCCTGCGCCGCCGAGCAGATCGAATACGAACGCCGCACTTCCTCGCCGCCGATATCGGCGCGAATGGTCAGGTGCTGGCCGGCTTCATAGCGATAGGCCTCGCGATGCTCGGGCGGCACGGCGAACGTGACGACGACGGCATCACGCGTCTCCGGGCTGACCTTGGCCACGCTCAATGAATGAAACTTGCTCATGCGGCTCTCCCCGCGTTGGCCCCAGCGTGTAATCGCTTATGCAGCGCACACGACAAAGCGTTAGTAATGGGCCGATGGATCGTGGTGCGAATCAAGGCGCGATGAGGAGCCATAGTTGTTCTATGGCGACGATTCGCAACGCAGAGTCGCGCCGCGAGACGCGGCACAGTGCTGACGGTTTGTCGTACGCGCTGCATCAGTGGCACTTGAAATAATCGAATGGTTCTCGGCAAGCCTTGCAGCGATACAAGCTCTTGCAGGGTGTGGAGCCGAACTGGCTCAGCATCTCGGTGTGGGTCGACGTACAGCGTGGGCAGGCCACGACCGGCGCCGGCGGCGCACGCCGGGTCAGCCGGCTGATGTCGATGCGCTGCTCGCCCGCTGCCAGGCCCACTGGCGGTGCGATGCCGTAATCACGCAGCTTGGCTTTCGCTTCCGGCGTCAGCCAGTCGGTGGTCCAGGCCGGTGACAGCCGGGTTTCCATCTTCGCGTCGGCAATGCCGTGCTCGGCCATCGCGACCCGGATCGACGCCGCGATGACCTCGGTCGCCGGGCAGCCGGAATAGGTCGGCGTCACGGTGACCACCAGCTGTTCATCCTGCCAGCGCACATCCCGGACGATACCGAGATCGGTGATCGAGATCACCGGAATCTCCGGGTCCGGCACTTCGGCCAGCCAATGCCAGACGGTGTCCAGCGAAGGCTTGTCGACGGCGGCGGCGTTCATCGCGAAACGGGCTTACCAGCTCGCGCCGGGATGGCTGCGCTGCAGCACCTGCATCTCGGCCAGCAGCTTGCTCAGATGCTCGCTGTGCAAGCCCTGTTTGCCGCCCTTCGGCATCCAGCCGCCGGCAGCCGGCAGCTTCAAGGTCGCTTCAGCGAGCACTTCACGGACATAGGCCAGCCATTCGTCGTGCAGGCTGGCCGGATCGAAGCCGATGCCGGCCGCGGTCATCTCGGCGTCGACGGCATCGCCGATGAACAGCTCGTGGCTGTACGGCCAGAGCTTGTCGATCGCTGCCTGCAGCATCGCGTGGCTGCGCTCGGTGCCATCGCCGAGGCGCACCATCAAATCGCTGGAACGGCGCAGGTGGTAGCTGACTTCCTTGACCGCTTTCTCGGCGATCGCGGCAAGCGCGGCATCGCCGGAGGTGAGCAGCCGGCGCAGCGCCAGTGACGACCAGGCATCGAACAGGAACTGCCGGGCCAGCGTGTCCGCGTAGTTGCCATTCGGCTGCTCGACCAGCAGCACGTTGCGGAATTCGCGGTCATCGCGGTGATAGGCGAGGCTGTCTTCATCGGCGCCATTGCCGGCCGCTTCCGCCGCCAGGCTCAGCAGCAGACGGGCCTGGCCGAGCAGATCGAGCGCGACATTGGTCAGCGCCATGTCCTCCTCCAGCGCCGGGCCCTTGCCGCACCATTCACCGAGGCGCTGGCTGAGGATCAGCGCGTTGTCGCCGAAGCGCAGCAGATACTCGTGGCGGGCGGTGCTCATAGCCCTTTCACTTCTTCGGGCATCGGGAAGAACGTGGGATGGCGATAGACCTTGCTGTTGGCCGGATCGAACAGTTCGGCCTTGTCATCCGGATGGCTGGCGGTGATGTCGGCGGCCTTGACGATCCAGATGCTGACGCCTTCATTGCGGCGTGTGTAGACATCACGGGCGTTGTTGAGCGCCATCGTCGCGTCCGGCGCATGCAGGCTGCCGACATGACGATGCGCCAGCCCGTGCTGGCTGCGGATGAACACTTCCCACAGCGGCCATTGGTTTTTCACGGTCATCTCCGTAGGGCGGCCCATGGCCGCCGGCACGTTTCGAATTGCTTGCGAAGGCGGCCATGGGCCGCCCTACATCTGATCAAGCCGCTTGTGCGACAGCACGCTGCGCCTGCTTGTCGGCGTGGGCAACGAGGGCATCGCGGAACCACTCGCCATCGGTCCAGGCCTTGTTGCGCACTTCCAGGCGTTCGCGGTTGCAGGGGCCATTGCCCTTGACCACGTTGTAGAACTCTTCCCAGTCGATATCGCCGTAGTCGTAGTGGCCGCGTTCGGCGTTCCACTTCACGGCAGGATCCGGCACGACGAGGCCCAGATGCTCGGCCTGCGGCACCGTCTGGTCGACCATCTTCTGGCGCAGCTCATCGTTGGTGAACAGCTTGATCTTCCAGGCCTGGGACTGGGTGCTGTGCACCGAGTCGCCATCCGGCGGACCGAACATCATCAGACTCGGCCACCACCAGCGATTGAGCGCGTCCTGGGCCATCGCCTTCTGCTCTTGTGTGCCTGCGCAAAGCGCCAGCATGATGTCGTAACCCTGGCGCATGTGGAACGCCTCTTCCTTGCAGACGCGGATCATCGCGCGGGCATACGGCCCGTAACTGCATCGGCACAGCGGGATCTGATTCATGATCGCCGAGCCATCGACCAGCCAGCCGATGGCGCCGACATCGGCCCAGGTCAGGGTCGGGTAATTGAAGATCGACGAATACTTGGCCTTGCCGGTATGCAGGTCGTCGACCATCTGGTCGCGGGTGATGCCCAGCGTTTCGGCGGCGCTGTACAGGTACAGGCCGTGGCCGGCTTCGTCCTGCACCTTGGCGAGCAGGATGGCCTTGCGCTTCAGCGACGGCGCGCGGGTGATCCAGTTGCCTTCCGGCAGCTGACCGACGATTTCCGAATGGGCGTGCTGGCTGATCTGGCGGATCAGCGTCTTGCGATAGCGATCCGGCATCCAGTCCTGCGGTTCGACGCGAATGCCATCGTCGATGCGGCTCTGGAAGCGCGCTTCGCGCTCGTCGAGTGAAGCTGCCGAAGGGGATCCGGTATCGACCATCTGTGCGTACATGACGGCACTCCGCTGAAGACCTAGGCCATTATTCGATACACTATTAATTAAGTCAACACGTTTTTTGTATCGTTAAATGCAGAGCTGTAAAATTGTCGCCATCCCATCCGGACCCCGAGCCTGAATGAGCATCAACGCCTGGATCGAGCGCTATCTGGCAGATGAAGTGCCGAAGTCGAAATCGCTGATCGTCACGGTCTTCGGCGATGCGCTGCTGCCGACCACGCCGGGCATCTGGCTGGGCGAACTGATCGCGCTGATGGCGCCGTTCGGGGTCAGCGAACGCCTGGTGCGCACCAGCTGTTTCCGGCTGATCGACGAAGACTGGCTGGCCGCCCGCCGTGATGGCCGACGCAGCCATTACTCGCTGACCAACGCCGGCAAGCGCCGCATCGAACGCGCCTATCAGCGCGTCTACATGCCGCCGCTGCTCGATTGGGACGGGCAGTGGACTCTGGTGATCACGCCCCGCAGCGGCGATACCCATCCGAACCGCGGTCAGCTCAAGCGCGAACTGGAGTGGGAAGGCTTTGCGCTGCTGACGCCGGGCGTGCTGATCCATCCGGTGGAGAAAGCCGAGGCGCTGCGGCAACTGCTCGACGAACTGGGCCTGCGCGAACGCGCCGCCGTGCTCAGAGCCCGGGACCTCGAAGGTTTCGGCGGCCCCGGCGCTGAAGCGCTGATGATCCAGTGCTGGAATCTCGACGAAGTCGGCGCCCGCTATCGCAGCTTCATCGAACATTTCCAGCCGCTGCTGGCCAAGCTCGGCAAGGCGGTTCTGACGCCCGAACAGGCCTTCCTGATCCAGACCCTGCTGATCCACTCGTTCCGCCGCGCCACCCTGCACGACCCACGCCTGCCGGCCGTGATGCTGCCGACCGCCTGGCCCGGCACCGCTGCCTACGAACTGTGCAAGGCGTTGTACGTGCTGACCGCGCGCGATGCCCAGGCCCACGTGGCCTCGATCTGCGGCGACAGCGAATCGTTCGTCGCGGCCGGCGCCAGCCGAGTGCCGGAACAGGTCAACAGCCGCTTCGGTGGCATCAGCCCAGCTTGACCACGGCCGAGAGCAGCTGCGCCCGGTCCGCACAAGGCCCGACCAGAATCTCGACATCACCGGCCTCGAACACCGGCGCCAGGTCGCGGCCGAGGAACTTCAGATCCGAGGCAAGCAGGCTCAAGCTCACGACGCCGCTTTCGCCGGGCGAGAGATCGATCTTGCCGAAGCCCCGCAGTTCCAGCAGTGGCCGCGCGACGCTGGCGACCGGGTCGCGGGTGAACAGGAACACCGTTTCCTGTGCTGCCCGTGCGCCGCTATTGGTGACCGTCACCTGCACATGGAGGGTATCGGCCGGTGTCACGCGATCCGGCGTCACACGCAGGTCTGCATAAGTGAAGCGCCCGTAGCTCAGGCCGTGGCCGAAGCAGTACAGCGGGTCGTTGGCGACGTCGAGGTATTTACTTGTAAAGAAATCGTCCGGGTTCATCGGCCGGCCGCTGGGGCGCTGGCCGAAGAAGATCGGCACCTGTCCGAGCGCGCGTGGCCAGCTCATCGGTGTGCGTCCACTCGGCGAGACCTTGCCCGAGAGCACATCGGCAATGGCATTGCCGGCTTCGCTGCCGAGAAACCATGCGGCGAGCAGCGCATCGGCTTTTTCCGCGAGCCAGGGGATGACCAGCGGCCGACCCGAAAACAGGATCGCGATGACCGGGATGCCCAGACCTTTCGCCCTCTCGAGTACCGCCTCGGTGAGCGCGCGCTGTTGCCCAGGCAGCTCCGGATAAGCGCGGCTGGCGGCCTCGCCACTCATGTTGTGGGCCTCGCCGATGCACAGCAGGATCGCGTCGGCACCTTCGCAAAGCGCGACGGCTGCGGCGATACCACTGGCATCGTCATCGCGGATGGCGGTGCCGGCCGCGTGCACGATCTCCGCGCCGGGAAAGCCTTGCCGCAAGCCCGACAGCACGCTGACGTGCTTGTCCGGCTCGCCGGCCGCGCCCCAGCAGCCGCCCATTTCCGGGCCGTCGTCGGTGAGCGGGCCGATGACGCAGAGCTTGCCGATGGCAGGGGCGAGCGGCAGCGTGTCGCGGTCGTTCTTCAACATCACGATCGCCCGCGCGCCGACCTCGCGCGCCAGAGTTCGGCGCTGCGCGACCACTTCGGGCGCCTCGGCCGTCGAGCCCCGACGATACGGGTCATCGAACAGTCCCAGCTGCTCCTTGAGCCTGAGCACGCGGCGCACCGAGGTGTCGATCTGCGCCATGCTCACCAGCCCGCGTTCCAGCGCCACCGGCAGGCCCTTGCGGTAGGCGTCGGCCATCATGTCGATGTCGACGCCGGCGTTCAGTGCAAGCGCCGCGGCCTCGACCAGATCGGCGGCAACGCCGTGACGGATCAGCTCGCCGATGGCGTTGTAGTCGCTGATCAGCACGCCTTCGAAGCCGAGCTTGCCGCGCAGGTAGTCGCCGAGCAGTTCGTTGTGCGCGGTCATCGGGATGCCGTTCAGATCGGTGAACGCCGGCATGATCGAGGCGACACCGGCGGCCACCGCCGCTTCGAACGGCGGCAGATGCACCTCGTGCAGGGTGCGTTCGGAGATGTCCACCGAGGCGTACTCGCGCCCGGCCATCACCGGCCCGTAGGCACAGAAGTGCTTGGCGCAGGCGGCGAGCGTATCGGGGCGCGCGAGATCGGCGGTCTGGAAGCCACGGACCTTGGCCGTGGCCAGTTGCGCGCCGAGCCAGGGATCTTCGCCCGGGCCTTCGGCGGTGCGGCCCCAGCGTGGATCGCGGGAGACGTCGAGCATCGGGTTGAAGGTCATCGCCAGGCCGTCGGCCGCGGCTTCGGTGGCGGCCTCACGGGCAGTCAATTCCCAGGCCTGCGGATCGAACAGCGCCATCTCCGCCAGCGGAATGGGGAACAAAGTGCGATGACCGTGGATCACATCAAGGCCGATCAGCAGCGGAATGCCCAGGCGCGATTTTTCCACCGCCAGCCGCTGCATCTCGTGCGTCGGCCCGGTGCCGACCATGTTCAGCAGATTGCCGAGGCTGCCGTCGGCGATCGAATCGGTCGAGTCGCCAGCGATGATCGGGCCGGTCACCGCGTAGCTGGAGGCGGTCATGGTCAGCTGGCCGAGTTTCTCTTCGAGCGTCATCTGGGCCAGCAGCTTGTCGATACGGCTCATCAATCAGTCCTTTGGAAAGTGTCTCGGGGTGTTACCCATCATAGGTCGCCAAAATGAAGCGTTGGCACGCGAGCCCGAGAGCAGGGGCAGATGTACCCGGATCACCCAATGCCGTCAGAATCGGGGCGAGGGTCTGCTGACATTACTTTGCTCGCTGCGGCGGAGGTCGTTTTTCCGCAGTGCAACTTGCGAGGAGCGGCCAATGGTCGACCCATTGGCGCGACGAGCAAGGCAGCAATGCGGAAAAACGGCCCCGCCCCTTTGGGTTGCGGCCAAAAAACCGCCGGACTTCGTTGCGAACCTTGACCATAGGTAGGCTATGGCCTGCGGTTCGCGCCTCGCCCGGCGGCTTTTTGACCTGCAACGCAGCGATCAAAGCAATGTCAACAGACCCTAGGAGGCTTCATGCTGACAGCGGAAAATACCGAGAGTGCCCAGGAGCATCGTCGCCTTGCGGCGACAAGCGCGGCAGCCGAACCATCAGGTGCGGCGCTTGCTGCGCTACCGGACGAGGCGCTGCTGGAGCAGGTCCAGCGCCAGACTTTCGATTTCTTCTGGAAGGGCGCGCATCCGGTCAGCGGTCTGGCACCGGACCGGCGCACGACTCGCGACGAGCCGGTCGACGATCTGATCACCACCGGCGGTACGGGCTTCGGTGTGATGGCGATCATCGTCGCGGTAGAGCGCGGCTGGGTGAGCCGCGAGGCTGCGCTGGATCGCCTGAGCAGCATGCTCGACGTGTTGGTCCGCGCGCCCTGCTATCACGGCGTTTTCCCGCATTTCATGAACGGCCTCACCGGCGCCACCATCGCCTTCAGCCGCAAGGATGATGCAGGCGATCTGGTCGAGACCTCCTTTCTGGTGATGGGTCTGCTGTGCGCGCGCCAGTACTTCCAGCGCGACACGCCGGCGGAAAAGAAGCTGCGTGATCGCATCAACTGGATCAGCGAGGAAGTCGAGTGGGACTGGTACACGCAAGGCGGCCGCAAGCTGCTGTACTGGCACTGGAGCCCGAACAACGGCTGGGCGATGGATCACGAGATCCATGGCTGGAACGAGTGCCTGATCACCTACGTGCTGGCGGCGGGCTCCAGGCGTTACCCGATCGATCCACTGGTCTATCACCGCGGCTACGCGACCGGACGTGACTTTCTCAACGGCAAGTCGTACTACGGCATCGAGCTACCGCTGGGTCAGCCTTATGGCGGGCCGCTGTTCTTCAGTCATTACTCATTCTGCGGCCTCGATCCTCGCGGCCTGAAGGATCGCTATGCCGATTACTGGGACCTGAACTGCCGGCACGTGCAGATCAATCGCGCGCATTGCGCGGCCAATCCGCATCGCTACAAGGGCTACAGCGAGTCCTGCTGGGGGCTGACCGCCAGCGACGATCACGCCGGCTATGGCGCGCATGCGCCGGACAACGATAACGGCACCATCTCGCCGACGGCCGCGCTGTCGAGCCTGCCCTATGCGCCGGCCGAAGTCATGGCAACGCTGCGCTTTTTCCTGCGCGAGCACGGCGACAAAATCTGGAAGCGCTATGGCTTCGTCGATGCCTTCAACGAGCAGCACGACTGGACTGCCGATACCTTCCTGGCGATCGACCAGGGGCCCATCGTGGTGATGATGGAAAACCATCGCACGGGTCTGCTGTGGAAGCTGTTCATGAGCGTGCCCGAAGTGCAGAGCGGCCTGCGTCGGCTGGGCTTCAGCAGCCCGCATCTCGAAACGGGAGCTGCTGCATGACGGAGACCTTCGACCAGTGGCTGGATCGCGAAGTAGCCTTCGCGGCGAGCGCGATGCTGAAGAGCGTGTCGGCGGTGGATCTGGTCAAGACGCGTCCGGGTTTCGGCCAGACGGTGCGTCCGGTCAAGGGCAGCATCATCGCTTCGCCGGTGATCGGCGCCTACGATCCGGATCCGGATTACTTCTTCCACTGGTACCGCGATTCGGCGGTGGTGATTGATGCGCTGCGCCTGCTGGTTCTCGATCGCGTGGTCGGGGCCGAGGCGCTCGAGCATTTCGCCGACTTCCTGCGCTTCGGCCTGTCGCTGCAGAAGCTGGACGGCCGCGCGCTGGCGGCATCGTCCACGCGGCGCGATGGCGTGGCTCCGGATTTCCTGAAGTTCATCCGTGACGACGACGATCTCGCCGCCGTGCACGGTGATGCGGCGTTCGCCGAAACGCGGGTCAATCCCGATGGCTCCCTGGACATCTCCAAGTGGGCGCGGCCGCAGCACGATGGCCCGCCGCTGCAGGCGCTGGCCTTGATGCGCTGGGCGCGCGACGTGAAGCTGGCGCCCGCCGTCAGCGCCGATCTGTCGGCGCTGATTCGCGCCAATCTCGACTTCACCCTGCATCACTGCCACGAGCCGTCCTTCGACATCTGGGAAGAGGAGAACGGGCTGCACTACTACACGCTGCGGGTCTCGGCTGCAGCACTTGAGCAGGGGGCCGAATGGTTCGAGTCGCAGGGCGAGTCCGGGCTGGCGCTGTGCTGTCTTGCAGAGGCTGCAAAGCTCATCAAGGCCCTGGATGGCTTCTGGCTGGCCGAGGAAAACTGCTACCGCTCGCGGACCCTCGTGTCCGGAGCGCGCTCGTCCAAGGAGCTGGATATCGCGGTGATCCTCGCGGCCGTCCATGTCGAAGCCCGCGATCAGAAACACTCGGTCTCCGACCCGCGCATGCAGGCAACCCTGACGCGTCTGGAAACCTTGTTCGACGGGCTTTATGCGATCAACCGCAATCGCCCAGCCGATCGTGGCCCGGCGATGGGTCGCTATCCGGGCGATGTCTATTACTCGGGCGGCGCCTATTACTTCTCGACGCTGGGGGCTTCGGAGTTCTGCTTTCGTGCGGCGATGAAATCGGACCAGGCCACGAGCTGGATCGCCCGCGGCGATGCCTACCTTGCAACGGTGCGCGCCTACACGCCGGCGAATGGCGAACTATCCGAACAATTCGATCAGGGCAACGGCCAGCAGACCTCGGCCAAGCATCTGGCCTGGAGCTACGCCGCTTTCATTTCCTGCATCGCCGCCCGGCGTGCGGCCGTGGGGCAGCGTCATTAACGACAACGCAGCAGCCGATGCCGCCGCGCTGGCGGCGGAGGCCGGTGCCCGCTCGGGTGTGTTCCGTCAGCTCGGCACCTTGCTGCGGGCGCTGTTTGCATCGTCCGTGGGGCGCTCGCTCAAGTACCTGATGGCCAGTCTGCTGGTGGTGATCATCGGCACCTCGTTCGGGCAGATTGTTCTCAATCGCTGGAACAAGCCGTTCTACGACGCGCTGTCGCGCCGCGATCTGCGCGAGTTCCTGGTCCAGCTCGGTGTGTTCTTCATGATCGCCGCGGTGTTGCTGGTGCTCAACGTCTTTCAGAGATGGGTCGTGGAGAGCCTGAAGATCAAGTTGCGCGAAGGCGTGGTGCGCGATCTGGTCGGCCACTGGATGCTGCCGCGCCGCGCGTTCTGGCTATCGACCGCGGGGCCGATGGGCGTCAACCCCGATCAGCGCATGACCGAAGACGCGCAGAAGATGTGTGACCTGTCGACCGATCTCGGCGCCGGCCTGCTTCAGGCCTCGATCCTGTTCATTTCCTTCTCCGGCATCCTGTGGGGCATCTCGGCGGACTTCAGCATCCGCATCGGCGGCATCGACTACGCGGTGCCCGGCTTCATGGTCTGGGCCGCGATCCTCTACGCCGGCACCGGATCGCTGCTGAGTTACTGGGTCGGGCGCAGCCTGATTGCGCGCAACGCCGATCGTTACTCGCGCGAAGGCGAACTGCGCTTCGCGCTGGTGCGCATCAACGAACATCTCGACGGCATTTCGCTCGCCGCCGGTGAGGCCGACGAGAAGCGTCGCGTCGAACGCCATCTGGGCGACGTGATGGCAGCCATGCGCCGGCTGGTCCGCGGCTGGACCAACCTGACCTGGGTCACCGCCGGCTTCGGCTGGACGACCCTGGTGGCGCCGATCCTGATCGCCGCGCCGCTGTATCTGACCGGCAAGATTTCCTTCGGCGGCATGATGATGGCCGCCGCCGCGTTCACCCAGGCGCAGCAGGCGCTGCGCTGGTTCGTCGACAACTTCGGCACCATCGCCGAATGGCGCGCCACCCTGCTGCGCGTGGCCGGCTTCCGCGAGGCCTTGACCGCGAATGCCGAGATCGTTCGCTACGCGAGTCGCATCACCTATACCGACGGCGCCAGCGGCTCGATGCGCATCGACGGCCTCGAAGTGGAATCGGCACCGGGCCGTGATCGGCTGGATCAGGCGAACGTCGTCGTCAAAGCCGGCGAGCGAGTGCTGATCCTGGGCAGCGCCGGCACCGGCAAGACCCTGCTGTTCCGCGCCCTGGCCGGCTTGTGGCCCTGGGGCGTCGGCGAGATCACGCGCCCGATGGACGAGGCCATCCTGTACATGCCGCGCGGCACGCCCTATCTGCCCAGCGGCACCTTGCGCGACGTGCTCGCCTATCCGATGGCCGCTGACCGCTTCGCCCAGAACACCTGCGAGCACGCGCTCAAGCGTCTGGGGCTGGAGCGGCTGGTGCCGCTGCTCGACGCCGAGCTGCGCTGGGATCGCGAGCTGAGTCACGAGGACCAGATGTGCCTGGCGTTCTCGCGGGTGCTGCTGCAATCGCCTTCGTGGCTGGTGATGGATGAAGCCTTGAGCATGCTGGAGGACGAGTCGCTGGAGCGAGTCATCGACGTGCTGACGCACGAGCTGTCGGCGACCAGTATCATCCACATCGGCAAGGCTGCGGAAACCGGCAACCGTCTGTTCTCTCAGGTGCTGCATCTGGTCAAGGCTTCGCCGGAAGTGCCACATCCCGTTCTCGGGAGTGATCGGCCATGAAGCGCTTCTCGTGGCTGGGTCTGCCCCAACTGTTGATCTTGTTGCTGAGCTGGCTGCCGGCCCTGGCGCTGGCGCAGGAATTCGAGTTCCGCCCGCCGCCGACCGCCAACGACGCGTCCGTGCCCGCGGCGATGAGCGATCTCGCAACCCGCATCCTGCCGGTTTACGAGGAGCGCGATACCGATCGCTACCTGACCAACCTCGCCGCGCTGCAGCTGGTGGCCGGTGACTACACAGCCGCCTATGACACACGGCTGTCGCTGCAGGAGCGGCAGCGCACGTCGGACCTGCCGCGTCCGGTCGACAAGGCCGTGCTCTACGACATCTATGCACGAGCAAGGTCCATCGAGGCCACCGAGCGCCTGCCGTTCGCCAATGCCTTCAAGCAGGCCTTCAAGGAAGTGGTGCCGCGACTCAACGATCGTGACGCGCACGCGGTGACGGTCTGGCTGGAGACGCCGCGCTCGGTGTTCGAGCAGGCCCTGCAGAAGTCCTTCGATCAATACCGCGCCCAGGGCAGCGTCAACTTCACCCAGGCGGTGGACCTGATCTGGACTTATCTGTCCTTCGACGCCTATCGCAGCTTCAGCCCGCTGATCGAAGCGCTCGACAGTGAAGACGGTGGCCGCCGCTACATCGCCGACGAGCAGGTGACCATCAAGACCTCAGGCGGGCGGAAGATCCAGGCGGTGGTGATCCGCCCCAAGGACACCTCGATTCCGCTGCCGACGCTGCTCGAGTTCACCATTCACGTCAATCAGGATTCGGTGCGCGAAGCGGCGGCCCATGGCTATGTCGGCGTGGTGGCGTACACGCGCGGCAAGCGAAGCAACAACCCGAATGCCGTCACCCCGTTCACCCACGACGGCGAAGATGCGCGCGCGGTGATCAACTGGATCACCAGGCAAAGCTGGAGCGACGGCAGAGTCGGCATGGTCGGCAGCACCGATAGCGGCTCGGCCGCCTGGGCCGTCGCCAAGCGTCCGCCGAAGGCACTCAAGGCCATCGCCACCAGCTTCGCGTCCGCGCCGGGCATCGACTTCCCGATGAGCGGCAACATCGTCCGCAACTCGGCGTATCGCTGGGCGCAGTTCAATACCTCGCCACCACTGAAACCCGGCGTCGCGCCGCCGAGCACGGACGACATGGTCTGGCGGCTGCTCGATCAGACCTGGTTCACCAGCGGCAAGCGCTACCGCGATCTGGATCGCCGTTTCGCACCGCCGAACCGCGCCTTCGACGAATGGCTGGATCACCCGAGCTACGATGGCTACTGGCAGAAACTGATCCCGTTCCGCAAGCAGTTCGCCCGAGTCGACATCCCGGTGTTGACCCTGGCCGGCTACTACGGCGGCGATGCTGGCGCGCTCTACTATTTCAGCGAACACACGCGCTACAACGCCAAGGCCAATCACACTTTGCTGATCGGCCCCTACGACGACAACGTCGCCCGGGACGCACCGGCGCCGGAGTTGAACGGCTACGCGCTGGATGCCGTCGCGCGGACCAATCTGCGGGAACTGCGCTATCAATGGCTCGATTCCATTTTCAGAAACGCGCCCAAGCCGGCGCTGCTGAAAGACCGGGTCAACTATCAGGTGATGGGCGCCAACCAGTGGAGTCACGCGCCCTCGATCGCCGCGATGGCCAATGCTTCGCAGCGATATTTTCTGGATGCCGGTGCGCCCAACGAGCCCAGAAGGCTGGCTGCGCAAGCTAAGTCGGCGGACAGCTACGCCGAACAGACCGTCGACTTCACCGAGCGCAAGGAACTGACGATTCCGTCGTCGGACGTGATGAGCAAGTCCCTGGCGACACCGAACGCCGTGGTCTACTCCAGCGAACCGCTGCAGCAGCCGCTGGAAATCAGCGGCCAGCTGACCGGCAAGCTGGATCTGCTGATCAACAAGCAGGACGTCGATCTGAAGATCGCGGTCTACGAACTGATGGCCAGCGGCACTTACGTGCAGCTGTTCGATCCCTACGAGTTCCGCGCCAGTTATGCGAAGGATCGCACCCGCCGCCGTCTGCTGGTCGCCGGCAAACGCCAGCAGCTGCCGTTCACCATCGAACGCCTGACCAGCCGCAAGCTCGCGGCCGGCAGCCGGATCGTGCTGGTGCTCGGCGTCAACAAGCGGCCGGACCAGCAGTTCAATCTCGGCTCTGGCAAGGACGTCAAGGAAGAGAGCGTTCGCGATGCCAGGAAGCCGTTGATGATTCGCTGGTATAGCGGCAGCAGCATTGATCTGCCGGTTCGGAAATAGCGCTGACAGTTGCCTGGACCCGCGCGGCGCTCAGATCGGCACTTTCCGTTTCACCGGGATGTCGGCGCGCGTCGACGCAGACTCTGCAGCGCGAACCTCGGTGGGGTCGCTCATCAGGTCCCTGAGGATAGCTCTCAACCAGCTCAGGTCCTGATGATCGGATCGGTTCTTGTGCCAGATCATGGCGACATCCATCGGCGGGATGTAATACGGAATCTCGAAGATCTCGATGTCGAACCAGGCCTGATGATGCTCGGCAAGGCGTCTGGGCACGACCCCCAGCAGATTGGAGCCCTGGACGATTTCCGGAATCAGCGTGAAGTACGGAATGAAGTACTTGGTCTTCTGTGTCAGCCGGTGCTGCGCGAGGGCCTCTTGCTCGATGGTCTGAGTGCCGTCCGTTCGGCAATACATCACATGCGAGCAGGAAAGATACTCCTCGAGTCCGATCGTGCCCTTGGCCGATCGCCCGCCACTCTGTCGCGCCCGGATGCCGACCAGATGATCCTGCATCAGCGGCTCGAAGCAGAATTCGGGATCCAGCTGATCGATTCCGCAAGCCAGCAGGTTGGCTTGCCGGGTGGGACAGATGATGAGGTCGACGGACCCGGAACGCAGTTCCTTCCCCGACGCCCCGGGCGTGGGCAGCATCGAGACGCTCACGGAAGGTGCGAGCCGCGATAGTTTTCTCGACAGCTTGTTGGCCACCATTGCGGCGATGTAGTCCGCTGTCGCGATCCGGAACTGGTTCTCGGCCTTGTGCGGATCGAAGGCATTGCCACTGACCATCTGATCCGTGAGCCTGACGATCTGCGCCACCTCTGCAGTCAGCCGATGGGCTTTCTCGGTCAGCACCATCGTCCGGCCATCGCGGACGAGGAGCTCATCATTGAACAGGACGCGCAGTTGCCGCAGCGATCCGCTGACGGCGGATTGCGTCAGGTGCAGCCGCCGCGCGGCCTCCGACACGCTCGCGCAATGAAGGAGCTCGTAGAGGATCGGGATCAGGTTCAGATTCAGCGAGCGCAGCGTCTGCAAGGCATCTGCCGTCATCGGTCACACCGTTCTTGAGGGTCGCTCCCGTCTCGTGGGCATCCGTATCCTAGAACAGCTGATCGGCAGCCTCCCGCTCAAGTCATTCGACTTCGATGTACAGATCCTCACCGATCGCCGTGACGGGATAGGTCCTGATGGGTGTTTCGCAAGGGAAATTCAGCGCAGCGCCGGTGCGAACGCTGAAGCAGCCACCGTGCAGAGGGCACTCGATCTCATCACCGTCCAGGAAGCCGTCGGTGAGCAGGGCGAAATTGTGCGTGCACAGATTGCTGGTGCAGTAGACCTCGTCTTCCACGTTGAAAGCGGCCAGCGGCGGCAGGCCGGGGATATCGAGCCTCAGCATCTGGCCGGGTCTCACTTCACCTTTTCCACACAAGCGGACGCGTCTGCTCATCGGAGGAACTCCAGGACTCGGCAGAGGAAGGACGTCAAAGCCCTTCTCCGCCGCGGATATTGACGATTCCGCGCACGCCAAGGCCGCCGTCCGTGTGAATGATGGCGCCGGTGATCGGGCCTGCATCGGCAGCGGAGGCCAGCAGCACATACGGCCCGCAATAGTCGGCAGGCACAGGGGCGATCTGCAGCGGCGTGATGTCGCGCAGCATCTGGTCGAGGCCTTCGATGCCGGCCAGTGATTGCGCTGCCGTGCCGGTCGATTGCAGGCCGCTCAGATTGGTTTTCATGCCACCCGGCGCAACCCCGTTGACCCGCACCTTGGGTGCCAGTTCGTGCGCGAGCTGCTTCACCACGCCGACCAGGGCGTGCTTGGACGCGGTGTAGATCGGACCGCCGCCACCGGGATAGAAGGCCGCGTTGGAGAGCGTGAAGATGATGCTGCCGCGACTCTTCACGAGCTCGGGGAGCGCAGCACGGGCACCGAGCACGCCGCCCTTGACGTTGACCGCGAACAGTTCGTCGAAGGCCTCGTCCAGCCGCTCGCCCTCGTACTGGGCCAGGGGCTGGAAGAAGTCGAAGATGCCCGCGTTGGCGATGAACGTATCCAGGCGTCCGAAGCGGGCCACGGTTCGCTCGACCGCACGAGCGTTGTCCGCATAGACCGAGACATCACCGACGATCACTTCAACCGCCTGGCTGAAGTCGGCGCGCAGGGCCTCGGCTCGCGATTCGCTGGATTCGAGAACCGCGACGCTTGCGCCTTCCCGCAGAAAGCGCTCGACCAGCGCACGGCCCAGGCCGGAACCGCCACCGGTGATCAGGACCACGGCATCCTTCGATCCGTTCATCGTTCGCGCCTTCAGAGGAACAACAACAGGTTGCGACCCGCGATCGACCGCTCGTCGAAATCGATGCGCCGCTGTACCAGGCGCAAGCCACCCGCAGGGCCTCGGCGCACGAGGTCTTCGCGGCAGCAGATGAACTGGTCCACTTCGTAGGCGCGGCGGCTGCGCTGCGCGAGCACGTTGGAGCGCACCACGCGTTCGCCATCTGTTCCGGTGAGAAAAACCTCGACGTTGCTCACCAGCCGGCGATAGCGTTCCGGCGGATCGGTACGCCACTGCATGCCGGAATTGAACTGGTCGACTCTTGCCTTCAGGAACGTGAGGTCGTCGTTGAACAGGAACATCTCGGTCGGCGCGTCGTAGCGACGTTCCTTGCGATAGCGCAGTTCCCGGCTGATCACGACATAGCGGATGCCTGGATCCAGAACCTGTTCCATCCATTCGGAGAACTGCTCGGTATCGAGCAGGCGCGCCTCGAGATGCAGCAGGCGCTCTACTTCACGGCAGCTCGAATCATCGACACAGCGTTCGAGCCGGTTGAAATCGAAAGGCGCTGGAACGTTGCGCGCGGTGGGCGCAGGTAGCGTCGATGCAGCGATGTGCTTGCCCATGTGGTGGCCCTCCTCAGGCGACGGTGGCTTCGGCAGGCAGCCCGGAGCCGGCCTTGGTCAGTTCCTGCTTCCAGGTGCTGTCGCCGGGATCCATGTCGGCCCAGGTCGCGGCATTCATCGTCTCCTGGTAGAAGCGGAAATAGCCGCGGTAAGACGTCTCGCCGATCGCCGATTCGCCGACCACGCCCGGCAGCTCCGGATCCTCGCGGTCACCACCGATGCCCATCTGGGCGTTCATGAAGCCCTGCCGGGTCATGTAGCCGCGCGACAGTTGCGACTCGGATTCCATGTTGTCGTTGTCATCGGCCTCCCAGTAGCCTGCGACTCCAAAGGTGCGGTGCATGGAGTCTGCGATGCGTTGCTTGAGATCCTGCGGCATGTCCTTTTCGACGATCGCCCAGGTGAAGCATTCGGTGCGATCGGGGCCGTGCGGTTGCCAGACCTTGAACAGATTGGAGCCCCAGAGATAGGTGTTGTTCGGAAACACCGAGCCGTTGATGTGAGAGCCGTAGTAGCGGGCTCGCAAGGCACCGTAGGCTTTCTCGATCGCGGGCCGCTTCTTCGCCTGCCAGGCGACGATGTCCTGCGCCAGCGGCATGTCGTGCGAGCCGGGGTTGGTGTCGTAGAGAACGCCGAGTCCGTGGCCATAGCGCGTGGTCACCTGGACACCGGCGCCTTCGGGCGGCAGACCCGCGTTGCCGGACATCGGGGCCAGGAAGCCGCCACCGGCCTTGAGGGCCGCCGCATGCGTCCATCCCACATGGTAGGCATCGCCGACGAAATTCTCGCTCGGCGCTTTCCAGTTGCAATGCACCATCGAACGACTCGGCGGGCCGATCAGTTCGACGCCGCCGTTGGCCTCCATCCAGATGTCCAGATACCAGCGCGACTCGCCGAGATAATCGGTCAGGCTCGGCGCGGCGGCGTCGAAACAGCCATAGACGAAGCCGTGATACGAGGACACGCCTGCGACCTCGCGCAGTCCGTGCGCCGACTTGTCGAGCCTGCCCTTGTACAGCTCCTTCTCGAACGGGACCGAGTTCAGTGCGCCGTCGGCGCCATAGGACCAGCCGTGATAGTTGCAGACGAAGCTGCGGGCATTGCCGGCCTCGACCGGGCAGACCCGCGCGCCGCGGTGGCGACAGGCGTTCAGGAACGCCTTGATGCTGCGGTCCTTCTGACGCACCACGATCACTTCATCCTGGCCCATGCGCGCAGTGACGAAGTCACCGGGATTGGGGATGGCGCTCTCGTGGGTGAGGAACAGCCAGCAGCGGGCAAAGATGCGCTCCATCTCGGTCTCGAACACGTCGCGGTCGTGATAGATGCGTGCGCTTTGCAAACCACGTTGAACGTCGATCAGCGGTTTCATCGTTCTCCTCCATCTTGCCTGGTTGCCGCCAGGTGTTCCTCAAGGAACCCCAGCCGGTCATTGCCCCACCACATCTCCTCGCCGATCATCATCGTCGGCGCGCCGAAGACTCCGCGTGCCTGCGAGTCGCGGTTATCGAGTGCATAGCGTTCGCGCGCTTCCGGCGACGCTGTGAATTGAAGAAACTCGGCAGCGTCCCAGCCCATCGACTGCGCAACCTCGGAGATCAGCCCCTCGCTGCCCATGTCACCGCCCTGGCCCCAGGTCGGCAACCAGGCGGCGCGCAGGTAGTCCTCCGCGCGTCCGCGATCCGCGGCGAAGTACAGACCCAGATTGAGCCGCTCGGAATTCAGGGTCTTCGGAAATGCGAGCGGAACACCGTAGCGGCGCGCCCAGCGCTGCATGTCGGCCACCAGATAACGCAGCTTCACCGGAATGCTCACGTTCGGCGGTGCGGTGTTGCCAGCGGCCCGCTTGGCCGCCGGCAGATCGATGGCGTGGTAGGCGATCCGGAAATCGTATCGGCTCGCCAATGCCGGCAGCTGCGTGTGCGCGAGATACGCAAACGGGCTCATGAAGTCGAAGTAGAAATCGATGACATCCGGCAATGGCGCGCGCTCCATGGTCAGTGCGTCCGCTTGAGTTCCATGAAGCCGAGCCCGCTGACCCACTCAGGGACCGCCTCGTAGGCGATCGTCTCGCCCCGGACATCTCGCATCGCACCGATGGCGCAGAGAAAATTCTTGATCTCGAGGCCTCCGTTGCCACCGTCGCGGAGAATGTCCTCGTCGCTGAGGGCAAGAAGCGCGTCGACATCGCCGCTTTCGACGAGCCCCATCACCATCCGGTCCCAGTCTTCGTTGATCCTTCCCATCTGCGCCGTCCCCGGCCAGTGGCTGATGCCGCCGGTGCCATAGATCGCGACCCGTTCGCTGCCCGGCCATGCCGCTACCGCGTCGCCGATGAGACGGCCGATGTCGTACGCGCGGCGACTGGGAATGACCGGGTCCATGCCGGAGTTGATGTAGACCGGAATGGTCCTGAGGCCTTCGACCGGCCGTACCGCGTAATGGACGGGAATCATGATCGAGTGATCAGCCAGCAGCGTCTTCGACACGCTCCAGTCGACGCCGCCCTTGAGTCCGAAGTCCAGGATGTGCCGCGCCAGCGCCTCGTTGTTTTCGACCCTGGCTCTCGGCATGCCGAGCCAGGTCTCCTTGGGGCCGACGATGTCGCCGACCGCGATCATCGCGGTGGGCATGCAGGACGGTCCGTTGACGGTCGCGTGGTCGTCGCCGATCACGATCACGGTATCGACCTCGGCGGCACGAATTCTCCGGGTGATCTCCTCGAACGCACCGAGGCAGGCGTCCCGTTTCGACGGCGGCGCGGCCATCGTGATCGCACTGATCAGGGGATCGTGCGGCATCAGGAATCCACAGACGAGTTCAGCCATGACTACTCCTTGATCGTGGAAGTTTCTAAACGCTTGCCGGGGGTGGCGTGTTCATCCGCCGCATGTATTCGCCCACCTGGTCGAAGCCGCTCAGGGCGATCCAGCTGGTGAAGAGCAGCATCTGGTCCGCGCCCAGGTCCGCCATCGCCCGAACATCGAGCGCCTTCACCAGCTCAAGCTCCCGGGGCGTCAGCGGATAGTCCTTCAGCAGCTGGTCCGGATCGCTGTGAAAGCGTTCGACGCGCGCCGGATCGTGGTGCATGTCCCACAAGGCGCTTTCCATTGCGTGAGTGCTCATCGGGTTCGCGCTCCTTCGAAGTTCGGAATGGCTCAGGACTGCTTGCTGTACTTCACATGAAGGTCTGCCCAAGCCTGTCCCGAAACCACGGCGCCTTCCAGATAGGCGGGCGGCATCAGATGGTAGGGAGGACGGCAAGGACCGGCGCGCAGCCATCCCGCGTGATTCATACGCGCCTTTTCGATGCCGATGTTGTACTTCGAGAACTCGGAGAAATCCCCACGCGGAAAGAGCGTCGAATCGGCGCGACGCATGTCGTCGGAAATCCGCTTGGCCAGCGACCAGTCGCCGGAGCGCTTCGCGGCCGACACGGCATCGCGCAGCGCGAGCGGCGTTGCCGGCCCGCACATGGCGCCGCTCGACCAGAACGCGGTCATCCGCTCCGGCGCGATCCGCGCGGCGGCGTAGTAGTCGTCTTCGTGCGGCAGGAAGCGGATCGATGGCGCGAGCGCCAGATCCAGATCGAGCATGCCGATGCCGAGATATTTCGCCGTCACCACCTGCGGGATCTGACACACCTGGGCCCAGAAAGGACGCGGGAAGTCGAACTTGAATGCCTCGGGATTGGCGTACACCGCGATCGCGACGTCAGGGCAGGCTTCGGCGACGTCCTTGTAGAACTGCACGGCGCCGGGTGTCTCCATGCGGCACCACATGGGCACGCCGAGCATGGTTCCCGAGACGCCGATGTCGGCAGCCACCCGGGTCTGCCGGACGACCTCGCGGGTGTTCAGCGCCGTGGTGCCGCAGAAGTAAGGCACACGGCCTCTGGCGACCTCGACGATGGTCGCGATGAAGGCACGCTTCTCCTCCCAGGTCAGCGTGGCGCATTCGCCGAAGGTGCCGTTGCTGAGAATGCCGTTGACGCCGGCCTGAATCAGGTTCTCGACGATACGCGCGGTCTCGTCGAGATCGACCGTGCTCTGGACGCGCCAGTCATGGGCATCGGATGTGGCGGGGGTTGGCATGATCACCCATGCGCCCTGGATGTCGTCGGCCTGGATTCGGGTTTTCAAGTGGATTCGTCCGAGGAAAGGGAACTGCTGCGGGACCTGCGGTGCGCGTGATCTAGAACGGATACGGCTGGTTCGAGGGTTCGATCGTCAGCCACTTCAACTCGGTGAACTCGTCGATCACCGCCCGCCCGTCGAAGCGGCCGTAGCCGCTGTCCTTCACGCCGCCGAACGGCGCCTGCGCCTCGTTCTGCACGGTGGCGCCATTGATGTGGCAACTGCCGCTTTGCAGTTGCATCGCCACGGCGATGGCGCCGGACAGGTCGCGGCTGAACACCGACGCCGCCAGGCCATAGGCCGTGTCGTTGGCGATCCGGACCGCGTCGGCGGTATCGCCTGCCCGAATCATCACGGTGATCGGGCCGAAGGTCTCGGCATCGTAGATCGCCATTTCGGAGGTCACGTGATCGAGCACGGTCGCCGGCATCGTCGCGCCCTCGGCGCGCCCGCCCACAAGCAGCGTGGCGCCTTTGCCAAGGGCGTCTTCGATCAGCGCGTTGATGCGCGCGCCGCTCTCGCGGAAGGCCATCGGGCCGATGACGCAGGATGGGTTCTCGGTCGGATCGCCGGCCGGCAGCGTCCGCACCTGATCGGCGATCTTGCTTGCTACCTGATCCGCCACCGAGGCATCGACGATCAGGCGTTCCGTCGACATGCAGATCTGCCCCTGGTAGAGAAACGATCCGAACACGGCGGCACGAACGGCGTCGTCGATATTGGCGTCCTTCAGGATGATCAGCGGCGACTTGCCGCCGAGTTCCAGCAGACAGCGCTTCAAGTGGGACGCAGCCTTCTGGGCAATGATTCGTCCGACCCGCGTCGAGCCGGTGAAGTTGATCCGTCGAACGGCAGGGTGGGCGATCAGCTCATCGATGACGGCGGGTGCATCGGCCGGCGCCGTGGTGAGCAGATTCAGTGCGCCTGCCGGCAGACCGGCCGCATGCAGAATCTCGACCAGCAGCGCGTGAGTCCGCGGACTGGTCTCGGAAGCTCGGAACACCACCGTGTTCCCGCACACCAGCGGATAGGCAAGCGCGCGAGCCGCCAGTACTACCGGCCCGTTCCACGGCGCGATGCTGAGAATGACGCCGACCGGCTGGCGGATGGTCATCGACAGCGTGCCGGGCTTGTCGGTGGGAATGGTCTCGCCCTGAATCTGCGTCGCCAGGCTCGCGGCTTCCCGGAACAGGCTCGCCGTCAGGCCGACGTTGAAACGCGACCAGAGTTCGGACGCACCGACCTCCAGCGCCATCGTGGTCACGAACTCGTCGACCTTCTCCTCGACCAGATCCGCCGCCCGAAGCAGGACGCGCCGACGCTCGGTGGGCCCGGTCTGAGACCACGTCGCATAGGCACGGCCGGCAGACTCGGCAGCCACTCGGGCATCAGCGATGGACGCCGCCGCCACGGTGGTGATCAGCCGATCATCCGTCGGGTGGCGTCTTGCGAAGGTCTTGCCTTCAGCCGCAGCCCGCGGCGTGTTGTCGATGAGTAGAGAAGTTTCCACGAGCGCGTCTCGGAGCAAGGGCCGGTCTGTGCTGGATCATATTCATGCCGGACTCGCACGAATAACAGTTCCTTCTGATAGCACCCATCGGCGACAGCAATACACCGCGATGTGCTCTGCAACCTGCGGCTGATCTTGCTCTACGGCATCGAAGCTACCGACACGATGATTGGCACGTTGCAGCAGCGCCTTCGCGGCCCAGAGGCATCGTCGGAATCGCTCTCTCGATCAGTGATCGCGACGCTAGGAAGCAGTTGATGATTCGCAGGTATAGCGGCAGCAGATTCATTTACTGGTTCGTAGGTAGCGCGGCTTGGAGGCTTCCAAGCGTTGATCAAGCCTAGAAGTAGTTGCTGTATTCATTCGCACGATGGGATGAGATGCCCAGGCACTGCTCGCGATGCAACGGATGTTCGCTCTCAGGAAGTAGAACGTCGGGACGACTCTTCGGCCCCGTCAGTTTGAGCACAGCGGGAAGGCCGATTGTCGAAGGAAAAGACGGAATGTCATTAGCGAGTGTTGCTGCGAAAGCAGGCTCCTGATCTTGGTCTTCGGCGTCCCATAGAACTCGAACTCGATCAAAAGCGGTGCGGTTCACTTCAACCCACACACCAATGCGGTAAGGCGCGTTCCATTCCAAAACCTGAAAAGGCATCACGCCTCGAATGAAGAAGCGATCTGGCCAAATAGCGCAAAGATCATCGGTCTCTTTAGCGCCAGATTTTCTCTGTTCCTCCGTAAGTGCAACGACGGCATCCGGCCTCTTGAACGAAAGCTCCATCGCAGAACGAGGATGCCGCTTGCCGCAGCAAGGGCATTCAACTTCCTCAGTCATCAGAGTCATTTCCGTAAACTCCAACGCCGAAGCCCAGCTGCGGATTTTCCGTAGCAAAGCGGGGCAAATTCGTCGGCTGGAGCCTGTTGTTAGATGACGAGCGAATTTTCATGGATGGTCTGGATAGGTTAAAAGACAATAGGCTGGCGGCGCGTTCAAGTCTCTAAGAAAACCGCAACCGCGCTTTATCTCCGAAACGATTAATTCACAGGAATTTTGTGAATTGCACGGAGGATGCGTGGCCGAACTGGCATCAATGCACCACGCAACCAGTTTTTTGGATTCCTCCTCCCCTACCTGCTCTACGCACGTCTTTTCCCTAGCGCTGGCGGCCAAAGTGCTGAAGGACATGACCGCACCTAGCAGTGCGTGACGAAACGTAAGTCCCTCAGACATTGCTTTCCCTTTAAGCCAAACACCAATTAGGCCTCACCGCGCGACCCAACATCAACCGAGGTAGGGAGTATTTGTGCCGGCAATCTACCGACTGCCATACAGATAGCTGCAACCCTCAACGCCCACTTCCTCGCGATGCGTTTCGCCAAGATGCATGACGAAGACATCGCCCGGGCCGCAACGCTGAATCTGGCCGCCGCCGGAAATGGTCATCGCGCCCGAGAGCACGAGCCCGCGCACTTCGAAGGGATGCGTGTGTTCCAGGTTGATTAGTCCCGGGGCGTATTCGCCAGCGGTGGCTGAGGTGAAGCCGTCGCGCTCGAGCGCGATCTGGAATTGCTGTGCGTCCATTAGGTCTCCTCCTGCGCCGGGCGTTGAGCCGTGCTTCCTATGCGATCGTGATCCCAGCTTAGATCAGCGGTGCCATCGGCAAAAGCTGAACCGGGCCACACCTCGTTTCACGCGTGCGATTCGAGCAGGGCTTCGGGAACTTCGAGGGGGAAGTCCATCAGAATCTGCGCAAACATCTTTCCCTGCGGATCGTGGCGCAGCGAGGCGATGCCACCGCCACCGAGCGCGCCTTGCATCAGGAAGTTGAAGCCCTGCAGGCCGGGCCACTCGTAGCGCTCGACGGGCCCGACGACGAAATGGGCGAACCAGTCCTTCACCGCTGCGGCGGTCAACTGCTCGCGCAGGACCGGGACGAACTCGGGCCGGCGCGCGAGCACGCCGATGTTGGCGGCGTCGCCCTTGTCGCCGGAACGGCCGTAGGCGAGGTCGATCAGGCGGACTCTCCGCACAGGGCCTGTCGGCATCGGCTCGTTCATCACGGGCGCGGCTTGCACGGGCAGATCGTTGGCGACTTCGATGGGTGGCGACGACCAGGGCTGAGCATCGATCTGGATCGGCACCGCCACCTTCGGCACGAGGCAGGACCAGAGGCGCACCAGCGGTGACGGCGTCGGGCGTCCGCCGGCGAAGCCGGTCAGGCCCTGGGCCATCGCGGTTGCCGCAGGGATGCACTCGCGGCTGAAGATTTCCAGCGCGCGCTTGTCCGCATGCTGCACGGCGATCTTGAGGATCACTTCGCGCGTGTCGCTGCGGCGCGCATGGGCGCCCCAATTGGACTCGGCGCCCAGTACCTCGATGTTGGTGCGCCGGTAGTCGCCCAGGTTCTGCGCCGCGAACATCCGCCGCGTGCGCGCCAGCACGGCGCCGCCGACCGCCTCTGCCTTCCGCACCGCATCCAGACCGCCGACCATCATCGTCGTGGCGCAGCGGAAGCCTTCCTGCGCGGTGACGGAGCACTTGTAGTACGGCGACGGTGCTCGTCCGCGCGCGCCCGATACCCGCACCCGATCCGGGCCAGCGGCTTCGACCCGCAGGTCGCGCCAGTCGCAGCTGACATCGGGCAGCAGATAAGCGGCCGGATCGCCGACCTCGTAGACGATCTGTTCGGCGACGGTCTCCGGCACCACGCGTCCGCCGGTGCCCGCCGGCTTGGTCAGCACGAAGCTGCCATCGGGCTCGCAGATGGCGATCGGGAAGCCCATGCGGTCCCAGTCCGCCACCACGGCCTCCCAGTCCGTGGCGATCCCGCCGGTGGCCTGCACGCCACACTCGATGACATGGCCGGCCAGGCTGCCGGCGGAAAGGCGGTCGTAATCGGTCGGCTTCCAGCCGAAGGCGTGGATCAGCGGGCCCAGCGCCAGGGCGCTGTCGACGCAGCGGCCGGTGATCACGATGTCGGCACCGTCGCCGAGCGCCGCAGCAATCGGGAAGGCACCGAGATAGGCGTTGAAGCTCCACGGGCTGGCCGGCAGCGGCTCGCCGCTGAACATCTCGCGCAGCTGCGCGAACTCCGCTGCGCGCGGCAGCAGGTCGTCGCCGGTGACGATGGCGATCTTCAGCACGATGCCTTGGGCGGCGAGCTTTTCCTCCAGCGCGGCCTTGCAGGCCTGCGGGTTGACGCCGCCGGCGTTGGTGACCACGCGGATGCCACGCGCCTTGAGGTCTTCGGCCAGCGCGGCCAGCACGCCGGGCAGATCGGTGGCATAGCCTGCCGCGGGGTCCTTGGCTCGGGCCCGTGCCAGCAGGGACATGGTGATCTCCGCCAGGTAGTCGAGCACCAGCACGTCGATCTCGCCGGAGCGCACCAGCTGGCGCGGACCTTCCGCGGAATCGCCCCAGAAACCGGCTCCGCAGCCGATGCGCAGACGAGGCCTCACGTTCAGCGACCGGTGTAGTGCGGCGCGCGCTTGTCGACGAACGAAGCGCGTCCTTCCTGCGCGTCCGCCGTCGACGCCATCGCCGCGAACATGGCCTGCGAGTACTCCAGCGCATCGCGCAGGCTCAGGTCGCGGATGGCGTTGAAGGTCTGCTTGCCCAGGCGCACCGCGGTCGGCGAAGCGCTGGTCACGCGGGCGAGCAGCCAGTCCAGTTTCTCGTCGAGCTGCGCACGCGGAACGATGTAGTTGACGATGCCCCAGTCCAGCGCTTCCTGGGCGGTGAACTGTTCGCCGGTGATGCAGATTTCCTGCAGGCGCCGCGCCGGGATCACCCGCAGCATGTGCGGCAGGATGGTCATCGGTGTCATGCCGATCCGGGACTCCGGCGCGCCGATGCGGATGTCGTCCGCGGCCACCGCCATGTCGCAGGCGCACAGCAGTCCGAAGCCGCCGGCCAGGGCATGGCCGTTGACACGCGCGATGATCGGCAGCGTGCAATCCTGGATGCGCTTGAACAACTCCACCATGTAGTGCTGCGGGCGCGAATAGTCGACGCCGAAGGGATTGCCGTCCGCGTTCTTCTGCAGATCGCCACCCGCGCAGAACGCCTTGTCGCCGGCACCGGTGAGCACGATGGCGCGGCAGGCGCGGTCGGCCACGGCGTTACCGATGCCCTCGCCGAGCAGCCGGATGACTTCCTCGTTGATGGCGTTGCGTCGCTCGGCGCGATTGAGGGTGATCCACTGCACGCTGTCACGGCGTTCGACGAGAACGAGGGAGGTCATCGGGGCTCCGGATAAGGCGGCCGCCGGGATGGCGCGTCCGCAGACGGGATGCATTACTCATTGGAAAACTTCTTGTTGTCAATGCTTTGGCAACGATCCAGCGCCATCGATACTGAAAAGAATGGAGCTTGATGTTCCTCGTCGTTCCTGCGAGATTTCCCTTGGTGAGTTCAACTCAATTTCGAGGACGATGGCGATGCCCGAGGGTTTCTGCAGCTGCTTCATCCTGGCCTGCACCGGGCGGCAGTCATGAGTGATGCCGACCTGCTGCTCGATGAGCTCTGGCAGCACCCGAGCGCCTTTCGGGCGGACCTGTTCGCCGGCCAGGTGGCGCTGGTCTGCGGCGGTGGCAGCGGCATCGGTCGCGCCGTGGCGCTGCTCATGGCACGCCTGGGTGCCACGGTGGTGGTCACCGGCCGCAAGCAGGACAAGCTCGACCGGGTGGTCGACTACGCCCGGGCGCAGGGCGCGAAGATGCACGGCTACGCCGCGCAGCTGCGCGAGCACGACCAGGTGCTGGCGCTGTACGAGCGCATCGAAACCGAGGTCGGCATGCCGGACGTGGTGATCAACAGCGCCGGCGGCCAGTTCCCGCAGAACGCCATCGACATCAGCCCCGGCGGCTGGAACGCGGTGATCACCAACAATCTCAACAACACCTGGTTCGTGATGCAGCGCGCGGCGCAGCGCTGGCGCGACCTGAAGCGCGGTGGTTCGATCGTCAACGTGATCGTGGTGCTGGAGCGCGGCATGCCGGGCGTGGCGCACACGCAGGCCGCACGTGCGGGCATCGTCGGCGCCATGCGCACGGTGGCGGTGGAATGGGCGCCGCTGGGCATCCGCGTCAACTGCGTGGCGCCAGGGCTCACCGCGAGCGAAGGTCTGGACGTCTATCCGGCCGAGGCAGTGGCCGAGTTTCCGCTGGCCAATCCGCTCAAGCGTCCGGGTTCGACGATGGAGATCGCCGAGTCCTGCGTGTTCCTGTCCTCGCCCAGCGCCAGCTTCATCACCGGCGAGACGCTGACCGTCGACGGCGGCGGCAAGCTATGGGGCGAACTGTGGCTGGCCGGACGTCCCGCGTGGTACCGGTCGCCGGCTTGCTAGGCACTGGCTCTTTTCCAGCGAACGCAGGTGGCCGCTACGCACTCACGCCGGTCCAAGTAAAAATCCTTGGGAGAGCATCGATGAAGCTGGATGTGGAGAACCTGTACGACCGCCGCGCGGACCACCGCTGGGAGCGCGTCTGCGTTGGCGACATCTTCGAGCGCATGACCTGGAGTCGGCCGGACAAGCTGGCGCTGGTGGCGGCGCCCTGCGCGGTGCGCGATCCGCGATTCACGCGGGTCACCTACCGGCAGGCGGACGAGGCAGCAAACGCGATCGCCCACGGTCTGCTGGCGCACGGCCTGGTGCGCGGCGCGCGCGTGGCACTGTTCTGCGACAACTCCATCGAAGCCTTCCTGACCAAGATCGCCTGCGCCAAGGCCGGCCTGGTGGCGATGCCGCTCAACACCATGATGGCCGCCGACATGCTCGAGCACTCGCTGCGGCAGGTGGGCGCGGCGGCCGCGATCATCGATGCCGAAGCCTGGCCCCGGGCGAAAGGCCCGCTGACGGCAGTCGGCCTTCCGGTTCTTGCGGCGATCGTCACCCGAGACGGCGACAGCGCCGGGCTGCCATCTCTGGCGCAGCTGATGCACGGCCAGCCGGTGACCGAGCCCGAGGTCCGCATCCACGGCGACGACATCTGGGAAATCCTGATGACTTCAGGCACCACCGCGATGCCGAAGGCGGTGATGATCTCCCACACCTGCACCTATCTCGCAGGCCTCAACCAGGCCTCGGCATATTCGCGCGGCGTGCCGTTCGAGTCCGACTACCGCATCTGCTCGTTCCTGCCGATGATCTATCACGTCGGCGACCAGATCTTTCCGATGTCGGCCCTGCTCTCTGGCGGCAGCGTGGTGCTGGGTCGCACGCCGACGCCGGCCAATCTCTGCGCCGCCATCGAACGCGAACGCCCGTCGACCTATTTCGTCGGATCGCCACAGTTCCTGGCCGACCTGGTCCGCACCGCCGAGGCCTCCGATCCGGTGCCGGATCTGAGCAGCCTGCGCATCGTGGTCTACGGCTGGGGCGCGGTTGATCCGGCCGTACGCGAGCGGCTCAGGCGGCTGAGCCCGCAGGCCAACCTCGTCGGCATCTTCGGCCAGACCGAATGCATCGCGCTGCACCGCTTTCCGGTCGAGCAGTATTCCGAGGTGTATCAGCAGACCGCGCCGGCAACCAACGTCGTCGGCCTGCCGACGCCACTGCTCGCATCGACGGTGATGGACGAAGACGGCCACTCGCTGCACGACCAGCCCGGGGTGCGCGGCGAGGTGGTGTATCGCTCGCCGGTCATCACCGCAGGCTACTTCCGCGACGAGCCGGCGACGCGCGCCGCCTTTCGTCACGGCTGGTTCCATAGCGGTGACCTGTGCGAATTCCGTGACGATGGACTGCGGGTGATGGTGGATCGCTACAAGGACGTGGTGAAGTCCGGAGGCGAGAACGTGTCCAGCCTCCGAGTGGAATCCATCGTCGCGCAGTTTCCCGGCGTCGCCCGCGTCGCCGTTGTCGGCCTGCCGGACCCGCGCTGGGGCGAGACGGTCACCGCGGTCGTCGTGCCGCGGCCGAACGAAGCGATCGATGAAACGGCGCTGATCGCGTTCTGTCGTGCACGTCTTGCCGGCTTCGAAACACCCAAGCGCGTGGTGCTGATGGACGATCTGCCGGCGACCGTCGGCGGCAAGGTGCTCAAGTACAAGCTGCGCGAAATGCTCACGCCACGCTGAGCCCTCGTTGTGTTCCGGGGCGCGCTTTGTCAGCCCGCCTGCTTCTACTTCGCCGGCTTGAACGTCTTCTCGACGTAGGCCCGAATGCCTGCGGCCGTATCGGGGCTCGCCCAGTGCGCCAGTGCCTGCTGGTCGTAGGCCGGACCCTCGGCACGAATCCGGGCGATTGATGCCGCGCGCAGCGCCTGCTTGGTCAGGGCAAAGGCTTGCAAGGGAACCGTGGCCAGCGATTCCGCCAGCGCGATGGCGCGTTCGAGCACCTGCCCGGATGCCAGCACTTCATCGGCCAGTCCCCGTTGCAAGGCGTCCTCGCCGGCAAAGGTGTCGGCGCCGTACAACACGCTCTGCAGATACCGGTGGGTGACTGCGAAACGCATGATCTCCAGAGCGCTCATGGGCAGCGGAACACCGACCTTGAGTTCGGGCACGCCCGTTCGTGCGCCTTCGGCGAGCACCCGCTGATCGGCCGCGCAGGCCAGCACGCAACCACCCGCGATGGCCGCGCCATTGATCGCTGCGACCACCGGCTTCGGGCATTCGAACACCGCGTTGAACATCTCGCTGAGTGCTGGCAGGAAGCGTTCGACATAGGCCATCCCGCCGTCGACGATGCGCAGCAGGTCCACCCCGGCCGAGAAGATGCGGCCCTGGCCGACCATGACGACCGCCCGGCATGGGTCCGACGCCAAGGCGCGGAACTGGTCGGCCAGCGCCGCACAGAACTCCACATCCATGGTGTTGGCCTTGCCATGGCTCAGGGTCAGCACCGCAATGTCGTTCTTGCGAGCGATCTCGAACACTGCGTTTCTCCTCAAGGATTTAGCGGGTCGCGAAGCAGGCGCAGCGCCCCATCGGTACTAGCAGACGTGGACTTGCTCAACGCTCAATTTCCAGCCTAAACAAAATGTAGTTACGCAATTAAGTTTTGAACCGTCGGATCAGCGAAAACAACACGTTATTCGCTCAAATTCATTTTGAAGAATTGAACTGTGCGTTTCGCCCATTTTGCGCCTCCTACCTCACATACGACGCACTGGCGACGTGCGCGGTGGTGTCGCCGGAGATGCATGCTGCGTTGTGCACGGATGATCTGCAGCGCCAGCTGCTGAAGCCCGGTGGCGGTTACGCACGGATCTATGGCCCCGATGACGGTGAACTCGACGCGGCGCTGGCGCCCGATGAAGAGCGCCAGGTTGTCGCCGACCTCGACCTCAGAATGATCTCGCTGGACAAGCAAACCGCCGACCCGGTAAACAATTACACGCGGCCCGACGTTACCCGCCTGCTACTCAACCGCAGGCCGGGTGACCGCGTGGTGTCCTGGGGTGCGGGCGAACGGGGCAGCGATGCCGAAGAAAATCTGTATCTGACCCTAATTACCCATAGTTACCTCTCATAAAGAGGGCCAGGTTGTCGCCGGCATCGACCTCGGAATGACCTCACTGGCCAAGCATACCGCCGACCCGGTGAGCCATTACGGGCAGCCCGACGTTACCCGCCTTCTGCTCAACCGGACGCCGGACGACCGCGTGGTGTCCTGGGCTGCGGGCAAGCGGAGCAGCGATGCCGAAGAGAAACTTGTATCCGACCCTAATTACCCCTAATTTCCCGCGTCGCCGATTAACTCGCCAGCGTTTAGAGCGACGAAAAAGCGCGCTAGGCAAGGGCCGCGCTCGCGCGCTACCAGCAGAGTGTCAGAAAGGCGGCGTAGTCTCTGCTCGGTCTATGTCTTCCGCTCTATTGCCATGTAGCGGTTGTCGAAGATAACGAACCCCTCTTTGCTATCGGGGCCAGCGGACTTAGCAACTCGATAAACAAGGAAGTCCTTCCGCGAATAGACTCCGCGTACCTCGTATCGTTCGCCCGGCAGAAGCTGCCCTTGTGGAGCCCCGTCCGAACCATCGATGCTCTCGGGCGCGAACGAGTACAGCGGGGCGCCGCCGTTCGTCACAACGAGGTCCTCCTTCCGCCCGCACCCGCTGAACAACAGCATGACCAAGGTCGCCCCTGCGAACTTCGAAAGAAACTGTCGAGCCGTCTCGGCCTTTTCCACATTCATCGTGTCCATGGCGCGTTATCGGATGGGTAGTACCACGGCGAAGTCTTCTGTGTCGTCGCGGGATAAACGTTCGTACGACTCACAAGGCCTGAATTCAGCAGCGTGTTGCCCAAGTTGACCGGCAAGATGTTGACTCCGATCGGATGACCGATCGACGCCAGTCCGATCGTCAGTGGCGCCCCGCAGTTCTGGATGTAGTTGTAGCTGTCGCTGTACGAAGATACGTAGCTCTCAAGGCGAGACGCCTCACCGGCCGACAAACTAAGTTCGCTGCCGACAGTTGAGCGGAAGCTGTTCTTCGCCATGTATTCATCAAAGGGCAATTCATGCATCCCGCCCGGCCCCAAGGTGTAAACGGTATCGCCGATCCGGGTAGCCACATGGCCGAACGACGATGCTCCCCATCCCGTCGGCTCGTGAATGAGCGCTTCTACACGCCTCGCCTGCATCTCTTGCGACGCCTGATTCAACGCATAGCTAAACGCCGAGGTCACGGCCCCGTTGGCAAACTTCCCTCCGCCGATTTCGGAGACGGTTCCGCCGAGTGCGGCCGATAGTATCGTTCCAGTTGCGTTGTTCGAAGCGAATTCTGCGATACCGGGAGCGAAAAAGGCACTCACCCCGGTGCTGGCGAAGCCCGTTCCAAACTTTCCGCCCTGCGCGACGCTGACGGTACCTCCGACAAGGCCATGCGCCACGGCTTTCTCCAGCATGCGATCCCATTGCCCCCATGCCACATCCTTGCCTAGTGTCTGGCCGATGCCTGCGAACGCGGCACCCACCACAGCACCAACCAAAGCAGCCTTCAGGTCGCCTCCGCTAGTGATGAGCCCCCCTGTAAACCCGCCGATGGCTCCTGCGATCGCTGCCTGTCCGGCAGTGAGTGCTGCGGCGGATCCTAGACCAAGGTAGGCAGCAGCCGCATAGGGAGCGGCGACCGCAATGGCAATCGCGGTCAGCGTCTTCCAGTTGTCACCAATGAAATTCCCGATGCTTTTGAAGATACTGCCGATCGAGAAATAGCCGGTCGGGTCGGTTGCCGATAAGGGGTTGTTCCAGGCGTAGCTATAGCGGTTGTAGGACTGGAGATTGTTGGGGTCCTGGATGAACGGGTCGGGGGACAGGAAGCGGCCGATCTCGGGATCGTAGACCCGGCCGCCCATGTGGATCAGGTTCACCGTGTCGAGCATCTCGTGCCCGGTGTAGCCCTTGGCGATCGGAAACTTGAGGCTCGACGGGTTGCCGTAACCGTCGTCATCGCGCCGTTTGCCCCAGCGGTCGTAGCCGAAGCCCGGGCTGCTGCTCATCAGCGCCAGATTCTGCCCCGTCGGGTTGGTCATTGCCTCGATGCTGCCCAGCCGGTCACTGTGCACATACAGCAGGTTGCGCGCGCCACTGCTCGGATAGCTGCTGAGCTGGGCGACAATCCCGCTGGGGGCGACGATCAGCTCCCGGTAATAACTGCCTTCGCTCGAAGTGCTGTGCAGTTCGGAGATCGCACTCAGATACAGGATCGTGCGGCTCACCTGGCCCGGCGCGCTGGCCACTTGGCGTCGCTTTTCCCGGTCCGGTCCATACATGAATTGCGACTTGGCCGTGCCCTGGGTGACCTGCGTCGGCAGGTTGTAGCTGGCCCAGGTGTAGCTGCGTCGTCCGTTGGCGGCGTCGCCAAAGGCCATGTTGCCGTTGGCGTCGTAATCGTAGGATTTGCCGCTGGTGCCGGTGACCGCGTGGGGCCGTCCCGACGCGTAGTCATAGGTGCCTGTGTCGTTCTGCGACTGGATATTGGCGAGCCGGTCGTAACGGGTATTGCTTGTCACGGTGGCCTCGGCGGCGGCGACCGTGTTGTCGTACAGGCGGTTCAGGACGTCGTAGCTCGTGGTCTCGGTGTAAGCCAGTGCCGAGACGAAGTTCTGACGCTTCGTGGAATTGCCGTTGGCGTCCCACTCGTAGCGCCAGTTCTGCAACGTGGCCGAGCCGCCAGGGCCGCTCTGGATCATCTCGGTCTGGCCCACCGCCTGATCGCGGTAGACCGCGGTGACGATACCGTTGCCTAAGCTGTACTCCGATACCTTGCCCCATTCGTCCCAGGCTTCGGCACGCCAGTAGCGCTCGCCGTCGGCACTGTTGCGGCGCAGTTCATTGAGTGCGCCTTGCGGGTTGTACAAATGCTTGAGCACCAGACCGGAAGGGTACGTCAGCAGGTCGACGCGGTTCTTCTCGTCATACGAATACGAAGTGACCGGTTGCACAGCACCGCCGAGCGTCAAGGCTTCGCGCCGCAGATTGCCGACGCTGTCGTACTCAACCAGCTTCTTGAACAGCTCGTTACCGGATGGTTGGGTCATGCGGACGCTGCTCAGCGCACCCTTGCGTAGCGTGTCGAAGGTCCAGACCGTTTTTCCCTCCGGCTCGTCGCGCTGGATCATCCGGCCCAAGCTGTCGTAACTGAGCTTGACCGTCTGCGCTTTGGCGTCGGTCTGTGAAACCAGTTCGCCGTAGCCGTTGTAAACATAGGTCCAAGCACCCATGTCTGGATCGTTCATCGCGATCTTGCGGCCGCGGCGGTCATAATCGATGACGACGGCGTTGTTGGCGGGGTCAGTGGTGCGTTCGAGGTTGTCGTAGGCGTCGTAGTCGTAGCTCAGCACTTCATTGAGATGGTTGGTGACCGAAACCACCTTGCCCATCGCGTTGACGACACGCAGCGTCCGCGCAGCGCGCGGGTCGACCATTTCGCTGCTCAGACCGCGATAGCTCGTCTTGACTACCCGGCCGGCAGGGTCGCTTTCCCTGGCTGGCGACCGGACCTCGATCGGTCGGCCGATGGTGTCGTAGATCGTCGTGTTCCAGAAGGTCTGGCCACTGGTGTCGTAGCGCGGCATCGACACCTGGGAGACCCGGCCCTTGGCGTCGTACTGGGTCTGCGCGTACAGCCATCTTCCGTTCGGCCCGAGCGAAGCGCGACGAATCTCACGCTCATAACGGTCGTAGATGCTGATTGATGCCGAGCCGTTCGAGGCGGTGCTCTGTACCGCATAAAGGCCGGTGAGTTCGCCGAAACATCCATCCACGCGCTCAGAACACCACTCGCGACTAGTCTGACTGACGATGTACTTGCCGCTCTGGATGAAGCTACTGCCGCTGCCACGGCCGAAAGGGTCGTAGCTGAAACTGGTGAACAGGCCATTGGCATCGGTCGCAGTCAGGACGTTGCCGGTCGCGGGGTCGAGTTCGCGGGAAGCACAATGATTGAGCGCGTTGCAGTCGCTGGTTCCGAAGCGCCGAAAATAAGGGGAGGCGCTGGAAAAGCCACTGCTCGATTGCCGCGATGAAAGCACCGGTGCGGAAGCGCCCGGCACGTAGGCGGAGACGGTCGTGTTGGTAATGTTCCCGACAGCATCACGGACATAGGTGGTTTTCGCGTAATCGTAGGTCCCGGTGCGGTCCGGCTCGACGTACTCCGCGGCTAGTAGGCCGCTGCTTGCGTTGTAATCGAAAGCAGATACCCGCGATTCGCTATCGCCTTCTGGGTTGGTTCGCGTGACTTCGACGCGCCGCAAGCGGCCAAGGCGCCAGTTGTTGGTGTCGTTCTCGAAGGTGTTGACGGAGGTCGTGCGAAACGCAGTGCCCCCTACTTCGGAGCCTTCGTAGACGCTGACTGTGGACGTCCGCAGATTGCCGTAAGTAGCGTAATCGCCGTAGACATAGTCATACGTGGAAACGGTCGTCGTAACCAGGCTCACGTAGCCCAGCGTGGTCTCGTATGCCTTGGCGACGCTGCGCTCTGCGAAAACGAAACGGCTGCCCTGTGCGCCCGTCAGAACCTTATAAGTGTTCTCAGCTGCCGAGATCAGCAAGTTAGGACTCAGGATTTTCCGCTCCACTTTGGACGCCATGCCGGTGAACGGGAAATCCTGTCGAAAGCTCGTGGATTCACCGATGCCGGTCTGCTCATCCTGAATGTCGAAGCGGGCGAAGCCGAGCGGACCTCTTCCCTGCAGGTTCAAGCGGGAAGCGCTGTATCGATAAATCGAGAAGCGCGGGGACAAATCCTCCGCCTGCGTGCGATGGCGCGAAACGACGTACTGCGGAACATTCAGCCGCCGCAGCGGGAAAGCGGCTGAGACATTCGGATCGTCTGAGTAGACCGACGCGGCTGTCAGTGGAAGGTATTCGATTGCGACCTGTGCACCGAAACCGTTGGTGATCGTGCCGACCCGAAGATTGGGCGCACCTTGGAACTTGGCGAGACGCATCGCGCCGTTCTTGTTGCCATCTTTGGAGAAGACCAGCAGATCGGCTTTTCCGTCACCGTCGTAGTCGCCCGGGTTCAGGGCGTAATCCGAGGGCACGCCGGAGAAAGCGGCGGCGATAGTTTCCGAACTCGTGAAGTTGCCGGTGCCAGTTCCCGCTGCCAGAAGTAGGTCGTGTGGCGAGCTTTGTTTGAACCAGGCAACGTCGACGACGCCATCTCCGTCATAGTCGGACGCCGCGGGTCGCCAGGTTCCGGAGCTTGGCAAGGTGACGGTAGAGAAGGTTGCCGCGTTAAACGCTCCTGTGCCTTTCGACAGAAAAGCATAGTGATAGGCGTTGACCCCGCTGGTCCTTACGAAAACCAGATCGGCATAGCCATCGCCGTTCGTGTCGCCGACGATCGGGGCGTTCTGGCTGACATCCGTTGTCATGAGGCTCGTCGCGCCGGTGCAGGCGGTCAGTTCCAGGCAGACGTAGGTGGATACGCCGTTGCCGTCGAGACGCAGCATCACCAGATCGGCTTTGCCGTTTGCATTCAAATCGGCGAGGTATGCACGATAGGCGCTCAGATTGGCCGCCCCCAACGGATTGGACCACGTCGAGCCCGATTGCCAGCCAGTACTGGTTGAATAAATGATGCGAAGCCGTAACTCGCCACTACTGCCAACGAGCACGATATCGTCCCGGCCGTCACCATCGACGTCGCCGGATAGCATCTGCGTGATATCGCTTGGTGCGGATACGTTGCTGGTCAGGTTCGGCGGTTGCGTGCGGCAGTATGGACAAGACGGAGGTTGATCCGAGCATGCAGCGCCAGACGGAATATCGAGCGCCCCGCCCTGGAACCCTGCAAATGTGTAGTTAGTCTGTCCGAAGATGAAGTAAAGAGGATTGCCACAGCCTGACTCTTTGTAGAAAACGGCGACGTCGGCGTTACCATCCGCATTGAAATCTCCTGCCACCCAGCGAGATTGAGTAGTATTAGGAAGCTCCGGTCGACTGTAGCCCCCGACTTTTGTAGCGCCAGCTTTCGGAAACACCGAGATGCTGAGATTCCCTCCGCTCAGGCTGACATCAATGAAATCCGCATAACCATCACCATTGACATCCGCTGGAGTTCGGCCCGAATTTCCGTTGTCTTCGAACCTTCCGACGTTCGTGCTCACGATCGAACTCGAAGCCATGCCGACTGCCGGTGCCCAGGCGAACGTCGTGGAGGGGAGACATCTCGTTGCTGCCGCGCCTGCGCACTCCTGTACGCTGGTTAGTGCATAGCGGTTCAGTGAAGCGGTTTTTGCCGCGACCACCGCTGCCTTGGCCGGCGGGGCATTAGTCTTCGCGATACTGTTGGGGAGAACGTTGCATGGCCTTCTGGGCACGCAGGGCGGAGGTGTGGTTCCTGGCGGGTTCGTGGAGCTCGCTTCGGATGGGCCGTGGTAGGTAAAACTCCAGGAGCGAACAATCGTTGCGCCGTCGTTGATCGAGGACTCGACGCTATTCAGAATGTAATTGCGCGAAAACCACGCGCCATGCATGAAGCCGCCTGGAATGTAGCCGTTACGAGTGGCGTACTTGAAGGTCACCCTCAGGTTCGCTGGAGAGCCTACGGCCGAATTGCCGCCGTACCGGATTTCGCGGATGCGATAACTGCTGGCGTCGACCGTGTAGAGGTAATCAATGGAATTGCCGAGGGAATCCTCGGTGCGGCTCAGCAGCCAGGCATGTGTGCCGTTTGCGCTGGTCCATTGCGCACCGGTACCGCCATAAGTCATCTTCAATCCCGACTTGGTCTCGACCGTCCAGGTTCCGGGATTCAAAGCTGTGCCGCCGCTGGATCTGATGCGGCTGAACGATTCAATCTCCGTGGCATAGGTGGCGCCGACCGCGCCGTAGGACTGCGTGGTGACCAGCCTCTGGCCGTCCAGGCAGTAGCGATCGAGCGAGTCGAAATCGATGCCGTCAGCGTTGCCGGCGCCATCCTGCGCGATAGTGGAAGGACAGCGGCCGATCTGCGACAGGCCGGACATCCCGAATCCCAAACCCATCGTCGCGTCCGGCGCCGCCGAGCCGTATTCGATCGCGAGTTGCGGCGTCATGCCCCCCAGTCCCGGTGGCAAGGACAGCGGCATGCGGTAACTCGAAGCGCCTGCGGGGGAGACTTGGAAGGAGCCGGCCGAGGAGCCCACGAGGATCGGTCCCGACGATCCTCCGCCATTGCTGGACGAATCGAAGCTACCGCTCGCGCTCGCGAACAAAGTGCTTTCTAACACCCCGCCCATTGATGTCATCAGGTCGGCGCGGCCATCGTTGTTCGCTTGGACCAATGCCACGATCAAGCCCGCGCGGCCAAGATCGATCCCGATGTCCGCGTAATTGAGGCGCTGACGAATCGTGGGTGATCCATTGCTGGCGCTAGTGGTCAACAGCAGGCTGAGACCGCCAGGTGTCAGCGCCCGGACCAGCAGTTCCACTGAACCGTCTGCGTCCGTGTCCCCGAAAATCAGCTGATGAGTTCCACTTCTCCAGACCGGACTTCCGACCATCGCTGACGAGGGGTCGGTTACGATTGAATAAGCGCCACTAGCGTTCGAAAGTACGACGAAGGTGTTGCGCCAGCGCATCAAAACGGGAATCAACACGTCGTAATCGATCAGGACGATGTTGCTTTTCGCCTTCAACAAGAGATCCGGGTAACCGTCCGAGTTGACATCACCGCTGAAAACCTCGTATGCCGCATCGCGCAGCGCGTCTTCATACGGAGGGGGTATGGTCGCGACAGCCGGCACGCTGACCGATGACACGAACACGGCGAGCAAAAAACATCCGACACGTCGCCAAAGTGGCAGACGTTGAATCGCGACCAGATTTTCGACTCCCATCTGCAGTTTCTCCCCTGCGACGTACTGCGCGTCCAGTGCTTCGTTACTCTTGGGATTTTATGTAGGACAATGTCAACGTGATGTTCACGAAAATTGACGTAATCGCTGCCTTTTCATTGGTGTGTGAAGTGCGTCACAAATGCCATCTTCAGCAATCGATCATCTCGCCCGTGACACCCGCAGAACAGACACAGCGTTGCTGGCAGTTAATCCGACACTGCACCGGTAAAAGGTCGCCTCAACGCATCGGCCATCGATGCTGACAACTAACCTTGCATGCCGAAACTATCGATGTTGCAGCTGACGTTGTCGTAGCGAACAAAGACCATCCTTGCCGAGATCTTCGCAGCGAGAATCAGAGCAAAATAGCGATTGACTTCATCTGTCGACGTCTGGCTCGGGAGGTTCAATTTTCCATCGGGGCAGGTGGCTCCGGTGTACCAAGTCGTCACGACCCCGCCAACGTAGTTTTCGAGCTTCCAGGCCGTTGGAACCTCATAGAGATGCACAACGGCCGCTTGAGACGGCGCACCGATCGATAAAGCACTACTCAAAAACGTTGCCGAAAATATCTTAGTGGCAGTCTTATTCATGCATGGCCTTCTGTTTAACTACTATACGAGAGCGTTGTTTTTTCTCTTTCAAGCCACAGATCTCTTATATCCGGTAGAGCGAGGCCACTTATCTTCGCAATCATAGTAAGTTGCGAAGATGAATATCGGCTAGATATCTACCGACTTCATCACCGGACATTAAGAAATGCAAATGTCGGATACGCAGTCAAGTGCGGATAGCAGGTTTCCGCTATATACAATTGAACTGGTCTACCCGCTGTAAACGCCACCGTTAGTACGGAAAGTGTACTTTTCCCGTTCGTGACCTCCGTACTCCATCGAACCGAGACGCTGTTGCAGGATGGTGGTCCGACATCTTCACCCGATATGGTTATGTCGCAACTGGGTCCTCCGACATCGCATCCGACACTCAAGATGTTTCTAGGTGTTGAGTAAACTTGTGCATCCGATTGATTAGATAGAAAAAATAGACGGCCCCAAATGTCCAAGCAATAAATGCCTCATTGCCATGTCCGCAAATTTCGAAGTTCAGCTGTTACGCTTTCGAAAATCTCTGTCAATCTTCATAGAACATAGAGCGGCTGCCTTTTTGCTTGGCTATTTCAAATCGATCCCTAGAAGACTTTCGCTTTGTCCTGGTGATTAAAAGGAGCCAGTCGAGCAGACCCCGTTTCCCACGGCATAGATCAAGCTTCCAGTAGTTTTTGCAGTAATCGCCATCGCATCTGCGATTGGCTTAGTGGCGTTGACGGATCAATAGAAAAAGCCATACCCGTGCCGGTCGGACAACTACTTGACGTACCGCCGGCGAAGCCGCCGTTTGCGACGATCAGGTAGACGGCTCCGTTGTACGCGCTGACATTGGTCACAACGCCTTGGTATGACGATCCCACCGCCAAGAAAGGGACTGCCTCCCCAAAGGGCAAGCACAACGACAAGTAGCGGCGACACCCCTTGATCAAGCTCCTTCCCCAAGGTAGAAATTCACTTTTTACTGACAATACTTATATTTTCTTATAATTTTCGTCTGTGTAATCGGATGCTGTTGCTAGCCTCACTGACTTCCTTGGCGTTTCCAAGGCCGATGTTTTCCCTTTTGTGAACTACGTCACAGTTTGAACATCCAGGTGCTTAAAAACCGGTCGCTTAAATTATTTAGATGATGTGATTATTTGACGAGTGCCAAAGACGCCGTAATGTCGGCGTATGTATTCCTCGTGTCGATGTTGGTGAGCAGGCCCGCGCATGGCAGCAATCTAGTGAGCTTCGTAATGCGGAAAAGCACAGCAGATCAATTTATTACAATGCCATCTTCATGATGAGGCCCGCCAATGAAATACATTTCAGCGCTGTGTCTGGCTTCATACCTGATATCCAACTCCGCTACTGCTGCAGTCTCATGCACGGAAACCATATTAAGTGTGGTTAATCATTCAAATGGAAACGTGTATTTTTCTACAGACGTTACTTGTGGCGTAGGCTGGTGTCAGTTGGCGGGTAGCGCTGAATTCGTTCAGAAGGGCTACGCGATGCTGATGGCAGCACAGATAGCAGGGAAGAAGATTGCTTTCGAATGGCCAGGGTTATCCACTTGCACTCAGAACGCACCGTACTCTTCACCGGCGTATATGCTCATGTATAACCAGTAATGACTGGAAATTTTACGGTTTTGTGGAATTTTTCAATAAAATTTATTTGATGCTGTCGTGTGCCCGGTTATCGTTTTCTTTCGTTTTTATACAAACCGGAGATTTTAGCAATGATTAAGAGATTGACGCTTTCTTTTTTTCGTCTCATCTTCAATTAGTTCATCTGCAGACGAGTGAACTTCAGATTTCAAGATTGCAGATCTTTATGTCTCAGCACCGCAAAACTATCATTATAGGGTTTACGGCATGGCTCCAATATCAGCATGCGTTAATAGTCCAAATTGGGCTTATGTTAACGAAGATGACCCGGGAGCCAAGGATTCCATCGCGGCGCTTTTATCAGCTCGCGCGGTCGGAAAGACAATTAGAATACTCGTCAGCCCCGTCAATGGCTTTTTTCACATCGTGGAATTGCATCTCCGTTAAAGCTGATTTTCGATAATTTTATCATCGTAAATCGCCTTGCACTTTCTAAATTTGTTCTGCGATCTGGTTGATCGCGGTCCAGAGAGCCACGCGTTCTTCAGCCTATAGAGCGTTTTGGAACACTAATGAGAACGTTAATCGCACTATTTGTTCTCGCTTTTCACGTGTGTGCAGTAGCGGGAAACGGGACTGGAAAAGTAGGGAAGATCCTTGTGGGTCTTCAGGGAACGCGAATTTTTATTGAGCTACTTGATCCAATCGTTCTGAACTGGCCATGCGGCAGTGTGCGCGCAGACGGCTTCCGCTACGAATTTACTCTTACACAGGGTGCTAGTAAGGAAATGCTTGCTGCAACTTTAGCGGCCCAAGCTTCCGGGAAATCTGTGCAGGTCGTTGGCACGGGCACCTGCACCGGCGACACTATGGAAGAATTGCAGTATGTCGTTGTCTCACCTTAGCGTTATTCTGCGTCGCCTCCATCCGTCGTACGCGCGATCATCGAGGTGGTAGCCATGCGTAGGAATTGGACATATTGCTTACTTCTTGCTTTTAGCGTTGCGCCATTAACAGCCCATGCTGAAGGTTGCGCTAAAGTTGTCTCTATTGGCGTGTGTTGGAGTGGTTTTAACGCCGTAGTCGCTCAAATGGACAACGGCGACAAACTGTATCTCGGCAATCTAAGCGATGAGCTCGGTAGAGCAAGACTAAGTATTGGATTGTCTGCCCAAGCAAGCCAAGAGAACGTGTGCTATCAAATTCAAAGCACGAGCACGTACTGCGCAGCGCCACGTGGGGTCGCAGAATGGTGGGTGCAGGGTCGACCCCTTTTCTAGAACCGCCTAGCATCGCCGTCAATGCATTGTATGGGCTGCATTCAAAAAAATACGGTGCGCCAGTTGTGGTCATCGACTAGTAAAGCGCTCCGTTAATTCTCGGTGCTGACGTTCGGCGACTGTATGTGAATTCAGGCTTAACCCTCGCCCCAGCGCCGCCTCAGAAGTAATTTTCTACTCTTCCGAAGATTTACTATCCATGAAAAGAAAGTTGCGTCAGAAGGTCATCATTTTTATTAAGTTATCTAAATACCTTTCTCTTATTTTTCTCTTTTTGTGGGTAATTCCGTCTGATGCTGGTGAAGCTATCGGGTACAGAAGCATTATCGGCATGGGCTGCCATCGGACGGATCCCACGTGTTGGGCGGTCGTTGAAGGCGCAACCTTCGGACCCGCCGGTTGCCCAAACAATATTCAAGTTCGCTGGGACTCCAGCACAGACGGCGGGAAGTCCGACCTGGCGCTGATCATGATGACTTATGCCTCAGGCAAGAAGGTCAATTTCACGGTAAGTAGTACTTGCTGGAATGGCTTTCCTACCTTTGATTGGCTGGAGGTTGGTTATTGATATAGATGAATGCCGTTAGTCTCTTCGAATCTGCGTGGCGTAACCGTGCTGCAGCTTGCGTCGAGCATTGCGACGGGCAAGGTGATGCCTCCGAAAAGGAGCTCTGGCCTCGCTTCTAGAACGGCAAGTAGCTGGTCAATGAAGACGTGCTTTCTTCTACCGTCTAGCGATGATTCAGAAAATGGGTATAGCCGTTGCTAGTCGGCAGGTAGCCGATTTCGTCGATGCTCAACCGAGTCGTCTATGAAATTGCGGCTGACGAAGTCGGGGAATTGGTCTTGTTGCTGTGTGTCGACGAGGAAAACCTGAGATTCAAGGTGCACACGAAGCGGGCTTCCGTGCTGGCTTGGATCGCGATATAGGGAGGCGCCAGACGTGTCCCGCCGATGCCGAAAGGCCGGCAGCACACCGTTCTCTGAGTCCTCGGAGAAAGAGAATCGGATAACTCCTGCGTCGTCTTCTGGATCTTGCCGAGGGCGAACGGGCAATCGAATTCTTCTAGTGTCTCGATGAGGGGGAAACCGACGAGATTCTCCGGGATGCTGCAGGTCCAGCTGCCGCGCCTACATTTCGAGCTTGAGCAGGCCTTACAGAAATTCGGAGAAGGTCCGCTGATTCGGGACCGCCTTGGCGACGAGCTGGGGATAGACACCCCCACATGGAACCGTTCAAGCACTAGTCGGGGTATCGACCATCGGCATCTCATAACCATTGATACAAAACATCAGGCTGTGCTCATTCGACCCTTTTGCAAATCAACTCGCAAAATGACTTCGGGCTTGAATTAGCCCTGGATGATGCGAATGTGCCCGTCGACGAATTCGGCGACCTTGGCGCTGCCGCCCTTTTTGGGTTGCACCAAGACTGTTTTGTGATCCTTCGACTGCTTTTTGAACTTCACCGGGGCAATCGCGTCGACCACGCCTGATTTCGGGCGAAAGTATTTTTTGCGCAGGGTCGTCAGTTCGACCCCCTTTTTTACGTGTGGCATGGCAGAACTCCCCATATCGACCAAAGGCTGCGATTTCGTTACTACCTTCCAGCCCTTGAGATCGCGCGCGACGGCCTTTGCGACGGTCGTCTCCGCGGTCTTGCGCGCAATTTGCGTAGTCTTCCTAAGCATTGTCGAGGCTCCTATTAATTCTGCTACCAGCCCAACCCGAGGCAAGTGAATTGCGCTCGGTTCTTCAGACGGTAGGCCAACGCGGAGGGTTCAAGCCTCCCCATATTCTGCGCGATCAGCTTGCCATAATCCTGCCTAGCGGCGAATAGTGCGGCCGCCGGCCCCTTCTGGGCTGCAAGGTGTTGCCAGAACGCCAGATGCAAAGGCAGGGCGGGATTCACAGTTGGCGAGGCGTTTTCGCCCGAGTAGTGTGAGCCGGTGCAGCCGACAAAAGCGTTGGCGCCGGCTTTGAGATAACTCAAGGCGATGGAGCGTCCGGCGAGGCGGGGCGTCGGCAAGTCCTTGTGCTCGGCCTCGCTGGCTTTCTCGCTAACGGTCAGTGCGCCCCAGCAGCAGCCGGCGAAAGCAACTCCCTCGAACGACCGGGGCACGCTGTCAATCGTGAAGGCAATCGTGCCATTGCCGTTCTGGCGCTCGCCAGTAAAGCGCGTGGCATCATCCTCGGCACCGTGCAGCATCAGGTAATGGCAGTTGGCGGCGAGATCGAGAGGGAGAATCTCGCCAGCGAGAAACATCTCGCTGACCTTGAGCTTCGCCGAGCCGCTCAGGGCCTTCCAGACCTTATCGGCGAACGGCCGTTTGACATTGCGGATACCGAAACGGCTACTGGGATCGACCGGCCGGGCTGTCAGTGCGGTCAGGAACAGGGCGGAATCGTGTGCATCGGGGATGCGCGAAACCGGCAGCTCCGGTAGCCGATCGCCATCGAGGTCGGCATAGCCGTCATCGCTCCAAACAACGTAGTTGTCAAGATCATCAGCGGCACTGTCCAAGGCCTGCCGTACCTCGCTGGGCAGCACGTCTATGATCGACGACGGCACGACATCGTACCCGCCGGCAATCACAACTCCTTTGATAATAGGGTCTTGCTGCAGCATTTTAATTGCAGCGGCCTCCGGATCCCCGGATACACGCGCCAAGTCGCAGAGTTGCTGGCCAGCGACGCGGATGGCGTCCAGTGCGAGCTTCGCTTCCTCGCGGCCGATATTGGCGGCTAGGCGCTCAGAATGGGTCACGAATAACAGCTTCGGCAGCTTGCGCGACAAAACAATGTTGCCATGCGACGGCTCGGAATTGCGCTGAACAGGACGTCGTTCGGAGGGCTCGTCCCCAGGTCGTGGGCGCGCCACCACCTTACCGGCGCTGGGGCCGCCGTGGGAGATGATCTCGATGCCGGCGATGGTCAGGTGAATCGGCGTCTGCGGCAGATTGACGATGATGATCTGCGCTCCCTGCCCAACTTCGGTCGGCAGCGCTGCCGCGACTTGGATCGGCGCTACGACTGGCGTCGTTATCTCGATAGGTTCGTCGTCGAGCACGTTCGGGTCGAAGTTGTTGACCTTACCGCGACTGACTTCGACGGCAGTTTGGTCCTTGCGGTGCGGCCTCACGACGATGCGTCCATTGCGATCTGTACGCGCAAAGGTGATCAAATCCTTGCGCTGCTTGAGCATGTCCAGGGTTTCGGCATCGGGATGGCTGCTGTCACGACTGCCACCACTGTGCACGATGATCTCGGGATCGCCCAGATCAGCCAGAAACATCTCATCCTGGCCATTCCAACTGGTGTGGTGGGTCGTCTTGAACACCTTGTATGGCCCGGCCTTTTTGACCCGCTCGCGCAGGTCGGCAATCTCGCTATCAAGTCCTCGGACGTCCGGCGCCGCGAATTGCATGTCACCGGCCAGTAGGACGCGGGCGCTTGTGGGGCCGAAGGCCAGTGTGATGCTCTGGCAGTTCATGCCACTACCACGTGGATTGCGCGGGTCGGAGAAGCGCGACTGCTGCACAATCTTGCGATAGAGCCGTACTGAATCCAAACTCGAATCGGCAGCGAGTTCGGACCGCACCGCGTCGACCGCATCCTCATTGGTGTTTGAGATCTGATCGGCGGCCAACACCAGTTGGTCCAGGCTCGGGCCAAGCAGTTCCATCTTGGTCGGCTTGAGCTCGGCCACGAGCGCCGCCGGCAGTGGATCGCCAGCGTACTCGATCACCTGCACGCCGGTGCTGACAAGGTCTTCGATCATCTTTGCGTAGCGTGGCTCGACCGTGCTCGCATCCTGTATGAAGTCGGCGAGTTCTCGGTTGCTCAAATCCGACGCGTCTTCCTCGCGTAGCACGGCGGCCAAGGCTTGCGTCGCGGCATCAGCAAGGTCGGAGGTATTGGCGTTTTCTATACTGCGGCCGAAGCCGGCGCGATGATCGGTGATGAGCGCCCAACGCGGCCGGATCACGCCCTCAGTTACGAGCTCCGGCAAACAGCCGATGTGGTCCGCATGGCAGTGCGTCACCACCAGCAACGCGATGTCGTACGGCGGCGGTCGGTTGAAGATGGCCTTGAGCTGGTCAGGAATTGATTCGGTGCCTTTCTGCCCTTTGAAATCGCCGGAATGACTGCCATCGATGAGCACGCTGGTGTCGCCAAAGCGCACCAAAATACATTCACCATACTTGGTACGCCCGACGTCTAGGAAGTGGTACTCGCCCGTTGCCGACGCATCTTCTTCAATCGCCGCCAATGCTCGCTTTCGTGCCTTCGCCATATTCTCCCCCGGCTTCCTACTCTGGCTCTATCTCCTTCACTTCCCGATATGAAAGGCCTGCTTACAAGATCATCCCATCGCGAAGTCAACTAAAAATCGACAAGGAGCGCGCGGCTACGGTGTCGCCTATCGGCCGCATGCCTATCCCGGCAGGTACCGGCTCGCCAAGATTAAGTAGATAAGTCCCCAGCGCCTGTTGCCGCCAAGACGTTGTTCCATTGTCGTTGCCCCCGAGGCTCCCGAACGAGACTGCCACCTCAAGCTCAATGTATACCGACACTTTTTAGGAGTTCAATGGCGGTCAAGACGGCCAGCCGACGCTTGTGCGACGCGGTTCACGATTGGCGATCGTCGAGGGAAGGACTGCATTTGTGCAGGATGATGCAAGCCCGAGTGAGCTTGACCCATGAACAGGGTCTATCTGCGTACGCGTGCTCATCATTCATCGACGGTTATGGCATCCGGCATGGCAGGTGGCTGTCGGGGATGGTCAAGCCGGTGGCCAATGCTGATGAGTGATGCGCTTCGGTCGATGTTTTGGCCATCGCCCCTCCGCAGCCAAGCGATTGATTTTCTTGCCAGCGTCTTTGCAAACCAATTAGCTCAATGATGCAGCCAATTCGCAATGACGGACCTAATTAGCAGCTAACAAGGAACCTTCTTGCGCGCGTAGGCCAGCAGGAACTCCATCTGATCGGCCAGGATCCTGCGGTTCGACAGGATCAGGTACTGGGCCAGGTTCGGGATGTACGGCACGGCCAGCAGCTTCATGCCGGCTTCTTCGGGCGTGCGGTCGTCCTTGTACTGGTTGCAGTTGCGGCAGGCGGTGACGCAGTTTTCCCAGATGCTGCCACCACCTCGGGAAGCCGGAATGATGTGGTCGCGGGTCAGATCGTTCGGCGAGAATTGCCGGCCGCAATACAGGCAGAGATTGCGATCGCGCTGGAACAGGGTGCGGTTGGTCAGCAGCGGCGCGTTGCCGCCACTGAAGCGGCGCGAGCGATCGGCCACCGCGATGATCGAGCCGATCCGCAGTTCCGACGGCAGCCCGGTGCGGCCATTGGTGCCACCGCGAATGATGAATTGCTCGGCACCCGCTTCCCAGCGCACGCAATCGCGTGCGTACAGCGTCGCGGCAGTCTGCCAACGGATCCAGCTGACCGGCATCCCACCAATATCCAGCTTGAGGATCGAGGGCATCATGGTCTTGACTTTAGCCGGTTTCCAAAGGCGTGTGTTCAAGCAAGAACCATGCGCCCGTGATGTTGCAGCAAGGCGTCTGCGCCTCATCCGCAATGACCGGACCTCCGTAAGCAAGCCGGTGGCAACGACGGAACGTCCTTGGCGGAATCCGGTCAGACGAAGCTCCACTGCTTCGTACCGAACGGTAACATCCAGCTTCGGCCCGCAGGCTCCGCTGCCTTGCATTCACCTGCGGCTGCCCCACCTTGCCCTCATCTGGCAGTCATCCGGGAGTGACCCATGAAAATCCTGCACACGATGCTCCGAGTCGGCGATCTCGACCGCTCGATCCAGTTCTATCAGGACGTGCTCGGCCTGAAGCTGATCTCGCGTCGCGACTATCCGGAAGGCCGTTTCACCCTGGCGTTTCTCGGCGCTGAAGATCGCGTCGACGGCGTGCAGCTGGGCGCCGAGCTGGAGCTGACCCACAACTGGGATACCAAGAGTTACGAGCTGGGCAACGCCTATGGCCACGTCGCGCTCGAAGTGGCGGATGCCTATCAGGCCTGCGACATGGTCAAGGCGCGCGGCGGCAAGGTGGTGCGCGAAGCCGGGCCGATGAAGCACGGCACCACGGTGATCGCCTTCGTCGAAGACCCGGATGGTTACAAGATCGAATTCATCCAGCGCAAGTCCGGCCAGGATGCAGCCGCACCTGCTGGCGTGGCTCGCGCTGCGTGAACGATCAGCCATGAATCCGGAACGGCTCGGTGCAGACGCGGCACCGGCTGTTCCGCGACGATTGGCGCATGATTCGCAGCCTCGCTACCTGGCTGCCCTTCGGCCCGGCCGTGTCGCCTTGCGACGACTGCCGATCAGGCCCTGATTCAGCCCTCATGGAGAGCCCCTGATGAACATCGTCTGTGATCTTCCTGCTGCCGCACGACGCGCCGACCACTCCGGCTTCCCCGACCCTGCCCGCGACCTGGGCCCGACCACCGACGGCGCGCAGGAAGCAGTCTTCGCGGCCGGTTGCTTCTGGTGCGTGGAAGCGGTGTTCGAGCGCCTCGATGGCGTTTCCGAAGTGATTTCCGGCTATGCCGGCGGCAATGCCGACAGCGCCAACTACGAAGCGGTCTGCACCGGCCGCACCGACCATGCCGAAGTCGTCAAGATCGTCTACGACCCGGCCGTGATCAGCTACGGCGCGCTGCTCAAGGTGCTGTTCGCGGTGGCCCACGATCCGACCACGCTCGACCGCCAGGGCAATGACCGCGGCCGTCAGTACCGCTCGGCGATCTTCTTCCACGATGAGGCCGAGCGTGACGTGGCCGCCGCCTACATCGCCCAGCTCGAAGCCGCGAAAGTGTTCCGCAGCCCTATCGTCACCGCGCTGGTGCCGCTGGAGAAGTTCTTCACCGCCGAGGTCTATCACCAGAATTACGCGGTGCGAAATCCTGGCCAACCGTACATCGCCGGCGTGGCGCTGCCGAAGGTCGACAAGCTCGAACACAAGTTCGCCGACTACGTCCGCAAATAATCCTCTTTGGAAATCAATCATGGCCAAACCAGAACCCGTCATCGTCAATCCGCCGGTCCCGCCATCCGCCAGCGGCTATGACCTGCGTCCGATCAGCCCGGCGCTGAAGACCGAGCTGGCGCAATCGCTGACTGCCGAAGAGCATCGCGTGCTGCTTGAGCACGGCACCGAGCGCGCCTTCTGCGGCCAGTTCACCGACAACAAGAAGGCCGGCACCTACGCCTGCCGCCTGTGCGGCCTGCCGCTGTTCCGCTCGAACACCAAGTTCGATTCCGGCACCGGCTGGCCGAGCTTCTTCGAGCCCTTCGATCCGGCGCACATCCGCAGCATCACCGATCGCAGCTACGGCATGATCCGCACCGAAGTGCGCTGCCAGCGCTGCGACGGCCACCTCGGCCACGTGTTCAACGACGGCCCCAAGCCGAGCGGCCAGCGCTACTGCCTGAACTCGGTATCGATGGCGTTCTTCGATGAAGGTCAGCCGGTGCCGCAGCACACTGATCTGGTCTGAACGCAGTCTCGCTGTTCAAACAATAACGAGGAGATGAGACATGGCTGAACCGCGCACCCTCACCCAGATTGCCGGTGCCCCGCTGACGCCGTCACCGCTGGCCAGTTCCGCGTTGCTGGTGATCGATCTGCAGAACGAATACCAGAGCGGCGCGCTGCCGCTCGATCAGCTCGACCGCGCGTTGACCGAGACGAAGAAGCTGCTGAGCCTCGCGCGCGCCAACGGCGTGCCGGTGTTCCACTTCCAGCACAAGACCGGCCCCGGCGCGCCGATCTTCGATCCCACCGGCCCCTACTTCGGCCTGATCGATTCGGTGAAGCCGATCACCGGCGAAGCGGTGATCGAGAAGAACTACCCGAACTGCTTCACCGCCACCGGCCTCGACGATCAGCTGAAAGCCAGCGGCCGCACCGAAGTGATCATCGCCGGCGCGATGACCCACATGTGCATCTCCGCCACCGCCCGCTCGGCGTTCGATCACGGCTATCGCGCGACAGTCGTTGCCGATGCCTGCGCGACGCGGTCTTTGCCGGGCGCGCTCGGCGGCAGCATTCCGGCCTCGCAGGTGCACGACACGGCGCTGGCCGAGATTGCCGATGGCTTCAATGTCGTCGTGAAAGATGCGAGTGCCTGGAAGTAACGGCATCCCGTTGAAACAAGCCCGCTGCCCGCAAGGCCAGCGGGCTTTTTCTTGACCCGCGACCGCCTCAGCGCCGCTTGAACGTCACCACCAGCACGTCACGATAAGCCGGCTGGCTCGGGTCCAGCGCTTCGACCGGCGTCACGCCGTGGCGTACGCGGGCGTCGTCGACGAGCGCGGCGTCGAAGGCATCGGTCAGGGTGAAGCTGCCGAGCGTGTTGCCGCCGGCATCGATGATCGTCGTGGTGCCTTCGGCGATGTTCTGGCGACGGATCATCAGCACCAGCACGTGATCGACGCCATCACGGTGCGCGCCTTCCGGTGTTGGCTGGCCGGCGATGCCGGGGCCGGCTTCGATGCGGAACTGGTGGACTTCGACTTTCCAGTTCGCGACCTCTGGCGACAGCCGTCCGAACAGGCCAGCGCACCAGCGCAGGAGGGTGCCCAGACTGGCACCCGCGCCGATCGCATCGGTGACCGGCTCGAACCAGCGCGCGATGCCGCCGTTCAGCGGGTTGTATTCCAGACCCTGCCAGTGCGGTTGATGCGCCTCGCGCACTAGCGTGCCGCCGGCTTCGATCGCGTAAACCGCATGACGGCGCCTGCGATAACGGCCGCCATCGGCCATGAACGCATCGAGCGCGAGATCATTCCAGCTGCCGCTGAACTCGGCCCAGTCGGCCAGCGAACCGGCGGACAGCAGCGCGCCCTGCATCGCCGCACCGGCGACGAAGGCATAGCCCTCGGTCGCAATCGCTGACCGCAGCCTGGCCGGCGACGGCAAGGCGATGACGGCAGGACGGTTCGGGGCGAGGCTCATGGCGGACGCGGATTATCCGCGAACGCGCGCCGCTGTGAATGGAACGTCGAAGGCAGGGTCGATCAAGCCTTCTTCGCCTTGACGAAAAAGGCCAGCAAGGACGGCAGCAAGATCAGCGCGCCGAGCATGTTGACCAGGAACATGAAGCTCAGCAGCAAGCCCATGTCGGCCTGGAACTTCAGCGCCGAGAACGCCCAGGTTGCGACACCCAGGCTCATCGTCACCGCGGTGAACGCCGCCGCCGCGCCGCGTTCCTTGAGCGCGATGAAGAAGGCTTCGGTAAGCCGCTTGCCATGGTGCAGGTGCACTTCGATGCGGTCGTAAAGGTAGATGCCGTAGTCGACACCGACACCGACGCCGAGCGCGACCACCGGCAGGGTCGATACCTTCAGGCCGATGCCGAGCGCCGCCATCAACGCGTTGTTCAGCAGCGATACCAGCGCCAGCGGGAGGATGATGCACAAGGTTGCGCCGAACGAGCGGAAGGTCAGCAGGCACATCAGGGTGATGGCGCCGAAGATCGCGGCCAGTTCGTGCTTGTCCGCTTCCTCGACCGCTTCATTGGTCGCCGCCATGACGCCGGCATTGCCGGAAGCCAGCTTGAACTCGACCAGCGGCGCGATTGCCTTGAACTCGCTGGCCGGCGAATGAAACTCGAGGTTCCAGTCCTTCACCGACTGCACGATGTGGGCCAGCGTTTCGCCCTGGTGATCGCTGGTGAAGAACAGCATCTGCATTGCCGAACAGTCCGAGTTCAGCAGGCCGGTGCCGGTATCGATCGGTGTCACCGCTTGGGCAAGCACATCGCGATTACGCGCCAGCACGCGCCAGCGCAAGGAGCCTTCGTTGAAGCCGGCGTTGACGATCTTGGCCATGCCCGGCAGCGAAATCGCGCTGGCGATGCCGGCCACGTTCTTCATCTTCCACTCGAACGCGTCCATCGCATCCATCACCCGGTGATCGGTGCAGGCGCCATCGATGTCGTGGGTCTGGACAACGATCGAGATGACGTCGACGCCGATCTTGAAGTTGTTGGTGATCGCCGCGTTGTCGCGGTTGTAGCGGGAATCCTCACGCAACTCCGGCAGGCCCGAGCCGAGATCGCCAACCTTCTGCCCGCGCGCCAGCGCGAAGCCGACGACCAGCAGCACGACGCTGCCGGCAATCGCCCAGACCGCGGTGCGGCGTTCGGCGAAATGCGAGCAGGCGCGCCAGATCGGCTCGAAGCTTTTCTCCTGCGCCTGCTTGGCATCGAGCGTCTTCTGATCGATGCGCAGATAGGTCAGCAGGATCGGCAGCACCATCTTGTTGGTGACGATCATCAAGCTGACGCCAAGCGTGGCGGTGATGCCCAGCTCGCGAACGATGTCGATCTCGATCAGCATGATCACCAGGAAGCCGAGCGCGTTGGTAACCAGCGCCAGCGTCCCCGGAATGAACAGCTGCGAGAACGCAAAGCGCGAGGCATCGGTGGAATCGAAGCCGTCGGCGATCGCGTCCTTCCAGGCATTGGTCATCTGCACGGCGTGACTGCAGCCGATCGAGAAGATCAGGAACGGCACCAGGATCGACAGCGGATCGATGCCGTAACCGGCCAGCGGCAAGCTGCCCAGCAGCCACAGCACCGGCAGCAGCGCGCAGACCAATGCCACACCGGTCAGCTTGGCGGACTTGGTGTACCAGAGCAGCAAGAGTGCAGTGATCACGAAGGCGATCAGGAAGAAGGCGATGACGCCCTTCGCACCATCGGTGATGTCACCCACGGCTTTCGCGAAGCCGATGATGTGCACCGTGATGCCGTCCTTCTGATACTTCGCGCGCAGCGTTTCAAGCTCGGCGGCGATGCGCGGATAGTTCAGCTTCTCGCCGGTTTCCGGATCGACATCGAGCAGATCGGCTCGGATCAGCGCGCCATGCAGATCGTTGGAAACCAGACGGCCGACGAGCCCAGCCTTCTGCACGTTGCGACGCACGGTTTCGAGATCTTCCGGCTCACCCTGGAAAGTGGCCGGGATGACGTTGCCGCCGGCGAAGCCGCCTTCGACAATCTCGATGAAACGCACGTTCGGCGTGAACAGCGATTGCACGGTCGGGCGATCGACACCCTTGATATAGAACAGGTCGTCGGTCGCGGCCTTGAGATCGGCCATGAAGGCCTTGTCGAAGATCGTCGTGGTCTGGCCTTCCACCGGCTCGCGGATCAGCGCGACGATGATGCGATTGGCACCGCCGAAGGTCTGCTCGTAGTCCGTGAACGTCTTCATGTACGGATGTTCGAGCGGGATCATCTTCTTGAAGCCGGCATCCACCTTCAGCCCGCTCGCCGACCAGGCGAGGAACACGGTGAGGGCCGCAAAGATGGCGAGCATCAGGCCGCGATGGTTGAACAGCAGGTTCGACAGGCCCTGGATCAGGCTGCCGAGCGGCCCTTCGATGCGCGGCAGATCGGCCGTGGTCTTGCGCGGCGTCGGCGTCATTTGGCAGCTCCTGCAAGTTCGAGGACGCTGGTGCCGGCTTCACCGAACAGCAGCGCGTGCGTGGCATCGAGCGGCAGCGCCGTCGAGTACGCGGCGACCTTGGCGGGTGCCAGCGGCACGAAGCTCTTGCCGGCATCGCGGCTGATGCGCGCCGTTCCGGCGGAGCCGACCAAGGTCACGCTGCCATCGACACCAACGCCGCCACCGAGCAAGGTCACCGGGCCGGAGCCTTCGGCGGCAGTCCAGCTGGCGCCGGCATCGCTGCTGACGAAGGCCTGGCCACGCAGGCCGAAGATCATCAAGCCTTCGCTGCCGATCGCCAGCGCGCCGAAGTAGGAGCCTTCGTACGGCGGCTTCGCGGCGGTCCAGGTGGCACCGGCATCGGTGGAGATCAGCAGGCTGCCGGATTCGCCGACGATCGCCAGCTTGCCGTTGCCGAACGCGGTGATTGCGTTGAGGTGGCGATCGTCTTCTCCTTCCGTGATCTTGCGGTCGGTCCAGGTGGCGCCGCCGTCCCTGGTTTCCAGATAAAGCCCATAGGCACCGACCGCAATCGCATTCGACGCATCGCGCGCGTAGACGCCGAGCAGCGGTTCTTCTTCCGCAGGCGCGAAGCGCTGTTCCTTCCAGTTCGCGCCACCGTCGGTGGTCGCAGCAATCAGGCCGTCGTGACCGATGACCCAGCCGGTCTTGTCGTCGGCGAAGCGGACACCGGTCAGCATGGTCCGGCGCAGGCCGGCGCCGCGCTGCCAGCTCGCGCCTTCGTCATCCGAGGTGATCGCATAGCCATGTTCGCCGACGGCGACGATGCGCTTGCCGGCGCGCGTCGCGTCGTTCAGCAGCAGTCTTTCCACCGTGGTTTTGGCGACCGGGCCGGCCATCGACAGCACTGCAGGTACAGCTGTGGCCGATTCCTGCGCCGTCACTTGCAGGACTGCGATCAGCGCGCTGGCGCCAAGCAGTCCGGCCAGGATCAATCGTTGCGGCTTGCGCATCGACGTTCTCTCTTGTTCATTGAAGGTTGAAACGAACAGGGCCGGCGGGATGCCCGTCGGCCCTGGTCATCAATGCAGCGAGGGCTTGTTCAAAGCCGATCAGCGGACGCCCGATTCGCGCAACGATGCCGGCGTGAAATCGGCAGCGGTGAGCTTCGATGGCGCGTACATCTTGTCGTCGCCGGTGCGCACGCCAAGCGCCAGGTAGCGGCCCGACTGCAGATCGCTGTGCACTTCGACGGTGCCGAAGGTCATCGGCACGTCCCAGAGCTGGATCGAGTGGTATTCGCCGGTGCGGAACAGCTCGCCGCGGCCGTCGTACTTGTCGACCAGCACCGGCGTCCAGGTGTCTTCGTCGAGATAGAAGGTGCGCCGCGCATAAAGATGAGAGGTGCCTTTCTTCAGCTTGGAATCGACCACCCAGACGCGGTGCAGCTCGTTGCGCACCAGATCGGGATTGAGATGGCCCGGGCGGGTGATGTCGTCCAGCTTGGCGCCGCTCGACAGCTTGTAGCTGTTGTACGGAATGTAGATTTCCTTCTTGCCGACCAGCTCGAAATCGTAGCGATCGGTCGCACCATTGAAGATGTTGAAATCATCATTGGTACGCAGGCCATCGGCCGCCGTGCCCGGGTTGTCGTAAGCGACGTTCGGCGCCTGACGCACGCGGCGCTGGCCCGGGTTGTAGGTCCAGGCCGAGCGGAACACCTTGGTCTGATCCAGCGGCTCATGCACCAGCAGCACCGAACCGGCGAGACGCGCCGGCGCCACGATGCGCTGCAGGAAGTAGAACAGCAGATTGTCGGTACGCTCGGACGGCTTCTTGTTCAGCGAACCGAACTGGAAGTCCAGCTGGTACTGGAAACGCACCGGCGTGTAATCGCCGCCACGGGTCACGGCCAGCTGGACGTTGTCGGTCTCGTAGGTTTCGCCGCGATAGCGGGTCAGCGCATTCCAGATCGCTTCGTTGCCGTTTTTCGGTGTCGGGAACGGCAGGCCGCCGTTGGTGCCGAGCACGCCGTTGCCGGAGTCGGACAGCTTCGACTTGCCGGCATTGCCTTTGGTCTCGTCGTAGTAGCCCTTCGGATAGACGCCGGTGCGATGCGTCGGATAGACGTTGATCTTGTAGGTCGGGTACTTCTTGAACGTCGCCAGCTGGCCGGGGGTCAGGTTGGCCTTGTGCTCTTCGGCGTTGGCGGGAGTGATGACCAGGGTCGGCTTTTCCGAAGCAAACGGATCCGGATAGAGGATGCCCGGCTTGAAGCCGGCCGGTGCCTTGAGGACTTCGCCGGTCCAGGCCGGAATGGTGCCAGCCGGGTTGGCGCCTTCATCGGCGCCCATCACGGTCAGCTGCTGGGCCGAGGCCGAAAACGCGGTCGTCGCAGCGAATGCGATAGCGACGAAAGGCGTGGTGATACGAGTCAGTTTCATGGTTCTTTTCATGTCGGGGCTCCTGGTCTTCAGAACGCGTAGGTCATCGTCAGGGCGATGAAATCGCGATCCTTCAGAGGATTGGCTGCCGTGCAGTAATCGGCCCGCTGACCCGCGGCGGCACCGTTGCTGCCGGCCAGCGCCGGGTTGGTCTGATCGTCGGCGCCGCAGTAATTGCGGCCGCCGAAGAACGAGGTGTACGAGACGTCCACCGTGTAGACCTGCTGGTAGTTGAAGTTGACGCCGACCGTGGCCGCCTGCGCGCCTTCGTTGAAGGTCGGGCTGACACCCTTGACGTCATGCGAGAACACCGCGCGCGGCGACACGTTGATGGCACCGATCAGGCTCAGGTAATCCAGGCGGGCCACGGCGCGATAACCCCAGGAACTCTGGGTTGCATAGCCGCCCTGCTGGATCGAACCGCCGGCCGCCGCATTGGCTGAGGCCTGCAGCGCCGGCAGCGCCGTGCCCGGGCCATCGAACAAAACGCCGCTGGGCAGATCGAGGAAGGTGTAGCCCACCTCGCCGACCAGCGCGAGTTGCTGCGCGCCGAGGACGGTCGGCACCACTTGCGTCGCGGTGGTCTGGATCTGGTGCGCCTTGACGCGCTGCCAGCCGCGGATCTCGGCACCGGCGGCGATATCGGCCGGATTGGGCGCGAAATTCGACGGCAGGTTGAGTGCGGCGATCAGCAGTTCGGTGGCACCGCGCTGCAAGGGCAGATTCGGGCGATAGGTGTACTCGCCCTGCAGCGCCATGCCGTTCGGCAACTGGGTGTTGAACGACAGCCCGAACAGATCGATGTTTTTCGGGTACTCGAGGAAGTATGCGGCGCTGCCATTCTGACCAGTGGCAGCGCCGAGCGGCGTCGGCGTCAGGATCGAGGTGGTACCGCTGCCAGGATTGGGGTGCGTCGACTTCAGCGCCGAAACCAGCGGCACCCGCGAGTGATAGCGCAGGTAGTAGGCACCGAACTCGGTGGAGCCGAGCCAGTCGGCCAGGTAGCGCGTGGCGACACCGAACTGGCCGAAGCCGTTCGGACGATCGCGGACACCGGTGCGGCCCACCCAGACACTGGCCGCCGGATCGAACGGCCCGAGGCCAAGCTGCTGGGTGGTCGGATAGGCCGGACTGTTCGGCGGGATCGGGTTGCCGCTGAAATCGTCATCGCGACGGCCGAAGGTCACCACGGCGCGATTGCCATCATCGCTGGCGATGTCGGTGGTCGAGAAGTAGGAGCCGCGCGGGTCGAGCAGGAAGTTGTCGAAACGGGCCTGGACGTAGGCTTCCAGCGTCACCGCGTCGGTCAGCTCCTGCGAGAACGACAGCATCGGCGTCGGTCGCAGCGCTTCGCGCAGTTCCGCACCCGGTGCGCGCAGGCGCAGGATGTCGAGCGGGTTGGTGGCGTTGATGCCGTTCTGGATGAACGTCGACTCGCCCCAGTTGATCACCTGGTTGCCGATGCGGATGTTGGTGCTGCGATTGCCGAACGGCTTGCTGCTGAAGCTGAGGAAGGCGTCGAGAAGTTCGTACTGCATCTGCAGGCGGTCACGACCGCGGCCACCGAAATTGTCGAGATCCTGGGCGACCTGAAGATCGAAGAACTCGGAGCCGCGAACGAACAGGCTGAGGTCGCTGCCGTACTTCAACTCCAATTCGTGAGTAGCACGGAAAACCTGGTTGACGATGTCGCCAGCGTCGTAATTCAGATCGCCATCATCACCGTTCACCGAACGTGCAGAGCCGCCGTTGGCGATGCCGACGAGACTGTCGGAGCGTCCCTGCGCGCGCCACAGCGCGCCGTAGGAAATGGTGTTGTCGAGATTGCCCTGGATCGGGCCGAGCTCGAATTGGAATGCGGAAGCCGGGAGCGCTGCCAGTAGCGTCATGGCAGCTGCCATGACTACTACTGGAGTCTTCGGCCTGAACGACGCACGCGGGCACGCCACCACGTTCACGGGATCGTGAGTCATCGCTGTCATCTCCTCTCGCTTGCGGCGCTGCTCGCGGGGCAGCGTCGTCCGGCATTAGCCGTTAGTTGTCGACCGCCTGTTCCGGGCTTTCACCGTGTTGACAGGCGATACCAACCGCCTCTGTTCCGAACTGGAATCAGACTTGGTCGACTACGTATACGAGTGAAAAAGACCAATTGCAACAACGCAATCCGTGGGCCAGCGAGGTGCAGAAAAATGCTTTGTGAAGGTCTTGTGAAAGGCTACACAAGCTGTTTAACGAAGGCTCGACATGTCATCCGGAAGCGGTCGACATGGCGTCCATTTCAGCGCTCGTCGGAAAGCGTCGGTTGGGTCGGCGTCTGCTCCCAACCTGGCGGTGGTGCATCGCTGCCGGGGACTGCGAATTGGAGCGGCAGGCGTGCGATCGAAGACTCTGATAGCGAGCCGAAGTAGAGCCACGGCCCGTGTTCTTCGACACTCATGATCGGCGCGTAGGCATCGTCGGCCTGGTACTGCAGATTGGCGATCAGCTTGCCGTCGAGATCGAAGCCGAGCACGAACGCATGCGGGGTGCCGTGAATGCCGAGCAGGTTCTGGATCGGCACCGGCAGATTGGCCAGCATCCTGCGAACGGCCGGCCATTGGCTCAAGCCATCGAGCGCCGGATCACGAACGCTGGGCAACGCGACCCAGACGCGATCACGGCCGTTGAAGCTGAGGTTGTCCGGGAAGCCCGGCAGGTTGTCGGCGAACACTTCGCGAGTGCCGGCCTTCGGTCCCTTCAACCAGAAGCGGGTGATCCGATAGGCGCCGGTCTCGGCCACCAGCAGCCACTCGCCATCAGGGCCGACGGCGATGCCGTTGGCGAAGTACAGGTCTTCGAACAACACCGCGGACTGCTGCTTGGCGAGGTCTTGCACGATCACCCGGCCGTGCGGGCGATGTTCGAACATGTCGAGCAGGTAATACGGGTTCGGGAACTTGGTCGACGCGTCGGTGAAGAACGCCAGCGTGTCGCCGGCAAGGTGATCGACGTCATCGGTGAAGCCCAGCGGCACACCGCCGGCGCTCTTGCTCAGCGGAATGATCACGCCATTCGGATCGATGCTCAGCAGGCCCCTCCCCGAGTCGGCCACCAGCAGGCTGCCATCGGCCTCGGCAACGATGCCCAGCGGCCGACCGCCCGTGTTGGCGACTTCGCGATAGCGCTCGCCTTCCGGCGCCAGGCGCACGATGCGGCCGTCTTCGTAGCCGACATAGACCGCGCCACTGGCATCGACGGCGACACCTTCCGGACCACGGCCGACATCGACCAGCAAGCGCTGCGCATCTTTCAGGATCGTGTTAGGCGCATACGGGCCTTCGAGCTTCGGCGCGACCGGCGCCATCCAGGCCACCGGATCGACGTTGGTCGGCTTGAGCCACAGAAACAGCAGCGCGAGCGCAACGCTCAGCAGCACGGCGAGCAACAGCTTTTTCATCAGGACTTCCAGAGTCGGGCAGGCAGGTCGAGCCACATGGTTTCATGGATCACCTGCTCGTCACAGCCAGCGCCCGGAGTCGGCCCGCGCTGGCGATTTGTGCCCGAAACGTCAGCTTGATCCGTTTGTTAGCATCTGCGCGCACAACTGTACCCAACCGCGAGAAACCTCATGTCCCAGCTGCCGAACCCGGTGCAACAGCTCCTCAAGCGTGCTGCCGAAACGCCGAACGAGCCCTATCTGCATCAGCCGGTGAACGGCGTCTGGCGCAGCTACACCTGGGGCGAAGTGGCCGAGCAGGCCCGGCGCATGGCCTCGGCCTTGATCGCGATGGGCCTGAAGCCGGGCGATGCCGTCGGCCTCACCGGCATGAACAACGCGCACTGGTTCATGGCCGATTTCGCCTGCGGCCTCGCCGGCCTGATCGGCGTTGGCCTGTATCCGAAGCAGAGCGAAGACGCCGTCCGCTTCATCGCCGGCCATGCCGGCATCAAGGCCGCGTTCATCGGCCCGATGCCCGATGCCGCCGGCTTTCTCGGCGCCCTGCCGGCCGAGGTCGTCCGCATCGCGCTGCCCTATCCCGGCGTTGCCGAGTGCGCGCAGAACTGGGATCAGCTGATCGCGGCCAACAAGCCCCTGGCGACGCCGGTGGAGCGCGGAGCGGATGAGGTCTGGAGCCTGATCTATACCTCCGGCACCACCGGCAATCCGAAGGGCGTGATCATCACCGCGGCCAATCTGGCGTTCACCGTTGCCGGTGTGCTGCGTGATCAGCCGCCGGTCGCCAGTGGCGAGCACTTCCTGTCCTATCTGCCGCTGGCCCATGCCTTCGAGCGTGGCGCGGTCGAGACCGCCAGCCTCTATCTGCCTGCGCAGGTGCATTTCCTCGAAGAACTGGAAAAGCTGCCGCAGACCCTGGCGATGGTCCGCCCGACCCGCTTCTACGGCGTGCCGCTGGTCTACAGCCGCGTCCAGGGCGGCATCCTGAAGAAGCTGCCGCAGGCCAAGATCAATCGGCTGCTGTCGATTCCGATCGTCTCCGGCTTCATCCGCCGCAAGATCCGCAAGGGCTTGGGGCTCGATCGCGCCTGGCTGGTGATCTCCGGCGCAGCGCCGTTGCCGCGGCCGATCATCGAATGGTTCGCCAAGCTCGGCATCGACGTGCTGCAGGGCTACGGCATGACCGAGAACTCGATCTACGCCAGTCTCAATCTGCCCGGCCAGAACAAGGTCGGCTCGATCGGCAAGCCCTATGTCGACGCCGGCCTGCGCATCGCCGAAGACGGCGAGATCCAGTGCAAGCATCCGGGCAACACGCCGGGCTACTACAAGGATCCGGAGAAGACCGCCGAACTGTTCACCGCCGATGGCTGGCTGCGCACCGGCGACAAGGGCCACATCGACAGCGACGGCTATCTGTTCATCACCGGCCGCGTCAAGGAAATCTTCAAGACGCTGAAGGGCAAGTACGTCAGCCCGGCACCGATCGAGGGCAAGTTCGGCACCAATACGGCGGTCGAGCAGATGTGTCTGGTCGGCACCGGCCTGTACCAGCCGATGCTGGTGCTGTCGCTGAACGCCGATGCCCGCAAGCTGCCGCGTGAGCAGATCGAGGCCGGGCTGGTCGCGACGATGAAATCGGTCAACGCGACCCTGGAGCCGCACGAGGAAATCTGCAAGATCGTCGTCACCAAGGATGCCTGGACGATCGACAACAGCCTGATGACGCCGACCATGAAAGTGCGGCGCAACGAGATCGAGAAGCGCTATCTGGAACTGCTCGGCAAGCTCGAAGCGGATCGCAAGACCAAGGTCTACTGGGAAGATTAAGCTTGAGCTGAACCAGCAAAAAAGCCCTGGAAACAGGGCTTTTTTCGTGCAGCTTCGTCAGGCAGCAGGCTTGGCCTTCCGCTCCGGCTTGCGGCGTATGTACAGCTCTTTCTCGACTTTGGCGACCAGCTCGCCCTTGGCATCGAGCACTTCGACCTGGAACAGCGGCAGATACTTGGCACCGCTTGCGGTCGCTTCCCTGGCAGCCGCGATATCGGCCTCGCTCAAGCGGAATTTCGCACTGACCGTGCCCTTGCCCGGCCGTACGAACTCGATGCGCGCCGCCTTGTCCCAGACCAGGTAGCCCTCCCCGAGTACGGCGACGAACATCAGCACATAGAACGGGTCGACCATCGCGTACAGGCTGCCGCCGAAGTGCGTGCCGAAGGCATTGCCGTTGCCCGGCAGCTTCTTCAGCACCACGTCGATCTCGCGGAAATCCTTCGAGACATGGCTGATCTGGATGCCGGCGCCGAGGAATGGCCGGTACAGGTTCATTGCGCGGCGGAACACGGTCGCGTTGCTGTACATCAGCTTCGAGAAAAGGTCCGCGGCTTTTGCCGCCACGCTGGCCACTAGTTGAACACCACGGTCTTGTTGCCATCGACGATGATCCGGTCCTCGACATGCCAGCGCACCGCGCGCGCCAGCACCTGACGTTCGAGATCGCGGCCGAGGCGGCGCAGTTCGTCGATGCCTTCGGAGTGCGACACGCGGGCCACGTCCTGCTCGATGATCGGGCCCTGATCGAGATCGGCGGTGACGTAATGGGCCGTCGCACCGATGATCTTGACGCCGCGCTCGTAGGCTTGGCGATACGGATCGGCGCCGACAAACGCCGGCAGGAACGAGTGGTGGATGTTGATGATCTTCGACGGCCAGGCGGCTGCGAAGTCGCCGCTCAAGATTCGCATGTAGCGCGCCAGCACGATGAAATCGGCCTTGGCCTCGACCAGCAGCTTCTGCATTGCCGCTTCGCTCTCGGCGCGCGTCGCCGTCTCGAACGGCACGTGATGGAACGGCACGCCGAAACCTTCCACGGCCTTGCGCAGTGCTTCGTGATTGGAGATCACGCAGGGAATGTCGACACGCAGCTCGCCGCGCTGCCAGCGCCACAGCAGTTCCATCGCCGCGTGATCGTGCGCGGACACCAGGATCGCCAGGCGCGGCTTGTCGGCCGCGTAGCTCATCCGCCAATTCATCTGGTACTGGGCAGCGACGGTGTCGGCGAAGGCCCGCTCGAGCGCTGCGCGCGGCAGGTCGATCGCCGGCGTCTGGAACTCCAGACGCATGAACAGCTGGCCATCGGACGGGCTGGTCGAGTGCTGATCCAGTTCGGTGATGTTGGCGCCGTGGTGGTACAGGAAAGTGGTCGCAGCGGCGACGATGCCGGGCTTGTCGTCGCAGCGGATCAGCAGGCGGGCAATGGTTTCAGGGTTCATGAAGATCAGCGATGAAGAGGTATCGATGGCTGCTGCGCAGAAACGCGCAGTCTTGAGGGAAAAGCGAGCGCTCAGCCAACCGCGGCCTTGAGCTTGGCGACCTGCTCGGGGAAGAACGGGCCGTTGGCTTTCAGCGCTTCGGCGACGACGACCTTGGCTTCATCGCGACGGCCGAGCTTGATCAGCGCGTCGGCGCGGTACTGCGCAACGGTCAGCCGGTTGAGGCCATAAGCCTTCGGTGCCGCCTGTGCGAGCCAGGGCAGCGCCTTCTCCGGCTCGCCGCGCTCGATCAGGTTGCGGCCGTAGCGGAAAGAGTAGACGTAGTCGTCCGGGTAAGCGGCAATGAGCTTCGGGAACAGCGCATCCAGCGCTTCGTAGCGCTTGGCGAGATCGAGGTACAGGCGCAGGTTGTCGGCGAGATTGCGGTCGCGCTTGAGATCGAGTTTCTTCGCGCCCCCGAGGCGACGCTCGGCGTCGGCGATCGCCTGATCGAGCACGGCCGCCTCGCGCTGCTTGTCGCCAAGCGTGGCGGCAAGATCGGCGGTCGTGGTGATCAGGCTGCGGGCATCGGCACAGCTTGGCGTGGCGATGAACACTCGCTTGGCGAGCAAGGCGTTCATCACCGGCTGCTGCGCGGCGTAGAGCTTCTGCTGCTCGCCGGCCGGCAGGCTGGCGGTGCATTGCAGCGCGCGGTCGAGTTCGTACGCGCGCTCGCAGCCCAGCTCGCCCGCCAGCACGGCGGGCGCCGCGGCAGCACAGGCAGCGGCGTCCTTCGCAACGGACGCCTTGCGCAAAGCCAGTCGTGATTGCCACAGCGCAGCGTCGGCATCCTGATCGACCGCCTTGCGCGCAGCAGCCGGCAAGCCGTTCAACCAGTCATTGGCGCCGTCGACATCAGCCCGCGCGGCATAGGCCTGCAGCACGCTGCGCGCGGCGACCAGCGAAGCCTTGCCGTCGTCCTTGACCTGGCGCTTGCGCTGATCGAGATCGCTGCCGCGCGCGATGATCGCGGCGATCTCGGGATAGAACTGGGCGCGCGTGCGTTCCAGCGGAATGCGGCCGAGTTCCTGGCCCGTGGCGTCGAGCACGATGTAGCTGGGCAGGCCCTTGACCGTCCACTGCTGCATCCAGCGCGCGCCTGCCGGCGAGTCGGCGTCCAGTTCGACGATCACGGCCTTCTTTTCCAGAGCCGTCCACTCCGGGCCGGTCTTCACGTGCTTGGCCATGAAGTAGCAGGAGTAGCACCAGGGCGCGTAGAAATCGACGATCACCGGCGCCTGGCGCGAGGCGGCCAGCTTCAGGGCGTCCTCGACGGCGGTATCGCTATCGCCGGCGCGCGAGGCACCAGCGACCAGCAGCAAGAAGACTAGAAGGGCTTTATTCCAGCGGCGGAAGATTGGCAGGCGCATCTTTCGGCGGCGTGTCCGTGTAAACGATGCGGACATTGTAGGCCTTGCCTGTCGCCGGATCGTGCATGTTCGAGACGCCGCGATACTCGAGCAGATACCGTGTTTTCACTTCGTAAGTCAGATCGAGTCTGTCGACGAACAGCCGCAGCAGCGAATCCGGCTCCACCAGCAGCTTGATCGCCGGCTTGCCTTCGAAGCTGGTGTCGCCGACTTTCCTGCAGCGGAAACTGTAGGTATCGAGCTGGCCGGCGACGCCGAACTGGAACTTCATCGTCTCGCCTGCCTGCAGCTTGTCGAAGCTGGCGACGATGGCGCTGTGGAAGCCGGAATCCGCGCCCATGCCCGGGGTCTTGGTGATGACCTTGGTCTGGGTCTTGCCGTCCGAGGTCTTCAGCATCGTGTAGCGATCGGCCTCGACATCGGTGATCGCTTCGACGTAGTGCTCCTTGAAGATTTCCAGCTTGAAGACCGGGATCAGCGGGTCCTTGGTCAGGTCCAGCGTCTTGGCGGCGATCTTGTTGCCGGCCGGATCGAAGTAATTGATCGTGCCATCGATCCAGCGCGTGCCGTCGAGCTTCTGACGATGCACTTCGGTGTACAGGTACTTGTCGGTTTTCAGATCGTAGGCATAGCCCCGAAAACGATGATCGACCGGCGCAGCGGCAGCCGTAGCCACGACCGCGAGGAGCAACAAGGCAGCGACGGTTTTCATGACAGGCAGGGTTTCCGGGTAAGTGCTGGTGGGACCACGCGGGCGACGCCGAATTCCGCTGCCATGAAGTTATTGGTCACGCTCAGCGCTTGGTGAACAGGTAGTGGCCGACGCCCCATTCGTTGCCCTCTGCATAGCCGAACAGTTCGGCCACGGCCATGTAGAACATCCGCCAGCGCTGCACCCAGATCGGCGCCTGCTGCTTGCCGTAGCCGGCCTCGAAGATTTTCAGGATCTCGTCCTTGTGGGCGTCCATGCCGGCCAGCCACTGGTTCGAGGTCTTCTCGTAGTGCCGGCCGTCGACCCACCACTGGCGCTGCAGCGCCACGTGATCCTGGAAGTTCAGAAGCAGGTTTTCGCTCGGCATGGTGCCGCCAGTGAAGAAGTACTTGGACATCCAGTCGTCCTCGCCCTTCACCTCGAAGTGATAGGCGAGCAGCTTGTGGACGAAGATGTGCACGAACAGCTTGGCGTCCGGCTTCATCCAGCGGCTGATCTTTTCCAGCAGCAGACCGTAGTTCTTCATGTGCTCGAACATCTCGATCGACATCACTCGATCGAAGCCCGAGTCGATCAGCGCGCCGGAGGTCTGCGCCGTCGCCGGAAACTCGTGGCTGACGATGTTGCCGGTGATGATGGTCAGGTTGGCGAAGCCGCGCTCCTTGGCACGCGCTTCAATGTATTCGCGCTGGCCGTGCGAATTCGACAGGCCGACGATCTGCGCATTCGGATACTTCTCGGCCAGCCACAGGCTCAACGATCCCCAGCCGCAACCGAGATCGAGGATGCGCATGCCATCGCGCAGTTCGGCGCGCTCGGCGTACAGCGCCAGCATCGCGTCGCTGGCTTCGCCGAGCGTCTCGTTGCCGGTGGGATACAGGCAGCACGAATACTTCAGCCGCGGCCCCAGATGGGCGTGGAAGAACGCCGCCGGCACTTCGTAGTGCTGCTCGTTGGCAGCGCCGGTTTCGACCGCGATCGGGCTGGCGCGCAGCTCGTCGAGAAATGCGTTGTAGCGCTGGCTGCGCACCTCGCCGTCCTGGTTCGCCTCGTCGACCAGCCGCCGCTTCATCAGTTGCCGCATGCCCCAGCGCGACAGGGAATCGGGAATCAGGCCTTTCTCGCAGAGATCGATGACGTTCATGCTGGAATCAGTGGGGGAGTGAAGTACGGCAGCGGTAACGCAGGTTCAGGACTTCGGCGGCCAGGGAATGAACATGCTGGTGGTGCGCATGTAGTCGGCATAAGCGGGACGCGACTGGACCATGTGCGCTTCGAGGATCGGCACGCCGGACATCTTCAGCAGCAGCCAGGCCATGATCGCGGCGGGGATGATCGCCACCCACCACAGGCCGGTGCCGATCGCCAGCGGCACATAGGCGAGCCAGTGCATCGATTCGAAGAAATAGTTCGGGTGTCGCGAGTAGCGCCACAGGCCGCGCTGGCAGACCTGGCCCTTGGTTGCGGGATCGGCCTTGAAGCGTTCCATCTGCCAGTCGGCGATGCCTTCACCGGCGACCGCGATGACCCAGATCGCCACGCCCAGTGCCATCAAGGGGACACTGGCGTTGCCATCGCGAAACGCGACGACCAGAAAGCCGACCGACAGCAGCCAGGCGATCAGCGCCTGAAACTGGAAGAAGCCGAACATCTTCAGGTTCACCGAATCGCCCCATTCGCGGCGAAACTTCGCGTAACGGGCGTCTTCAGGCTTGCCGGCGTTGCGGAAATAGAGATGGGTGCCGAGGCGAAAGCCCCAGAGCCCGCCGAGCACGCCGAGCAGCAAACGGGTCTCGACCGGGGCGGTCCCGAAACTTGCGTACCAGACGGCCAGGAAGCCCAGGCTCCACGACCACACCGGGTCGACCATGCCTGCATTGCGGGTTTTCAGCTGAATCGCCCAGACTAGGGTGAGTACCAAGGCGACGATGGCGAGGCCGGAGATTGCAGCGAATGCTGGAGTCATCAGATCGAGTGATCGAAATACACGGGTCAGTGCAATGCATGCGAGTTTACGGCGCAGAGGCTGATTCGGATGACCCAGGCAACAACGGCGCAACCTAGAACCACAACAAGAACCGAACGATGATCGATAACGCTCAACTTCATTCCCGCCGCCTCGGTGTCGCCTCGGCGATGCTGCTGGTGGTGCTGAGTCTGGCCGCCTGCAGCGGCCGCAACGCCAAGCCCGGCGAATCGCTGGCCGATGCCGAAACCGCCGTCGCCCGCGCCGAACGCGCCCGCATCAGCGACTACGACTCGGTGTCCTGGAAGGCTGCCCGCGACAATCTGGCCCGTGCCCGCGCCGCCAGCGGCAACAAGGAAACCGAGATCACCTCGCGCTGGTATGCCGCCCAGGCCAAGGCCGATGCCGAACTGGGCATCGCCCGCGCCGAGCGCTCCCGCCTGGCCGCACTGAACATGTCGCTAAAGCGCGACATCGAAGCGCTGCAATCGCCGAACTCGGGAGGCACGCCATGAAGCCGGCCCGCTATCAGCTGCCCCTGATCGTGCTGGGCAGCCTGCTCGGGCTGTCGGCCTGCGGCTTGAGGCTGGCATCGAATGGCCTGCCCACGTTCTCGCCAGCGGCGGAAGCGCCGGCGCAGGGCGTCGAGCCTTCGACCGCCGCCGTCGCCCGCATCCGCGCCAGCCTGCTGACCCTGCGCAGCGATCCGGCGCTGGCGGCACGGGTGCCGGACGAACTCGCCGCAGCCGAAGCGGCACTGCAGAAAGCCGACAGCAGCCAGCACGACAAGATCAACGGACCCGGCCTGCTCTATGTCGCCGAACGCAAGGCCGAATACGCGACGACGGTGGCCGAACAGCGGGCACTGGAAGCCGAGTACGAAGTGCTGCGCAAGCAGCGAGATGCGCTGAAGGGCGGCCGCTAGCAGCAGACTTCCGGCCCCGACACAGGGGCCGGACGAGGCACCGACAAGCGCGTTCGCTTGCCGCTCAGCCCGCCTTGCCCAGGCGCGTTTCGCGTTCGTTGACCCGGCGCATGCAGCGGCCTTCCGGTCCCTGCAGGTCGGTGCACAGCTGGCGTGCGCGGGCTAGCGCCGTTCGGGCGAGATCGAACTTCTGCTCGGCGAACGCGATGTCGACTTCCGTGGTCTGCGCCAGAAACCGGTGCTCGTTCGATACCGGGTTGGTCGCGTCGCCGATGCCTGCACGCACCTCGGCCAGCAGCGTCCGCGCCTCGGCGATGTGGCCGGCGCGTGCCAGCGGCTCGATGCGGCTGATCCGCAGCAGGCGCACGTCCGGGTTGCCGCCGCCCAGGAGCTGCGTCGCCCGGTCGATGATCTCGCCGAGCAGGCGCGACGCATCTTCGTAGCGCCCGGCGCCGGCATAGGCGTAGCCGAGGGCCGCGCGGAACTGCAGCAGGTCCAGGGTCATCGCGCCCTTGAGGGAAGCGAACAGCGGCTCGTTCTCTTCGAGGATCGCCACCGCCTCGGCGTGGCGCCCCTGCCGTTCGCGCAGCACGCTGATCGCCTGCCGCACGGCAATCAGATCCTTGGAGCGATCGCCGGTCAGTCCCGCATAGATCGCCTTGGCCTGCAGCAGCTCGCGCTCTCCCTCGTCGTAGCGCTGCTGCTGGGCCAGCACGGTGCCGAGCAGATTGCGCATCGCCGCCTCGGAACGGCGGGTCGGCGGCGGATGCGCGGCGAGGTCTGCCAGGGCGTCGCGCAGGCTCTGCTCCGCTTCGCCCAGCCGGTTGCCCTGCGGACCGAAGGTCAGCATCCAGGCGAGGAACCAGCGGTAGTTCGCGCGCCGGCCGACATCCGGCTCGAAGTGGACAGCGTCACGAACCACCGTCTCTTCGAGTGCCAGACCGCGCTGGGCATCGCCGAAATCGAATTCGAGATTGGCTTCGACATTGCGCAGCATCAGCTGGCCCTGATCGCCGGTGGGCAGCTGGGTCTTTGCCAGCGTCGCCAGCGTCTTCCACGGGCCGATGTGCTCGCCGGAAATCGCCGGCAGCACCTGATCGGAAGCTCGCAGCAGCAGCACCGCCACTCTCACCGCCCTTGGCGGGTCGATCGGCAGCAGATCCTCGACCAGCTTCAGCGCCCGCTGCTGGGTGTCGTGCAGACCGGCGGTGATCCCGGTATCGGAAAACGCCGTGATCAATGACGAGTACACCTCGGCGGCGGCTTCCGGCTGGGCCGCGAGCCGGGTCGCCACCTGATTGCTGGCCTGGGTGAAGACCTTGCCGAGATCGACCTCGTGCACCGATCCCTCACCGGCACTGAAGCTGCTGAGCAGATCGCGATTCAGGAAATCGCTGACTGCCAGCGCGGTATCGGCGGCCCGCTCGGCACGGAGCCTTGCTGCGCGCGAGTCGATGTACAGCCACAGGCTGGTGCCGAGGCCGAACAGCAGCACCGTCACCGTCGCCCGCAGCCAGAAGCGCCGCGCCTTCAGCCGCTGGTTTTCCACGCGCTGCTCTTCGGCGACAACCCGGCGTACCTCGTCGTCCTGCCACTGCGTACGACGGGCATCGAGGCTGCGCAGGCGATGCGCGAATTCGGTGGCATCGGCCAGGCGCAGCGCCGGATTGCCGGCCGCGGCCTGGGCGATGTCGGCGCGCAGCACCGGATCGTCGATATCGGCTTCCCAGCCGACCGCCATCGGCCGGGCGAAATCGCCGACCGCGCATTGATAGAGCATGACGCCGAGCGCGTGGATATCCGCCCGCGCGGTCGCCAGCTGGCCGGCGAGCAGTTCCGGCGCGCGATAGGCCAGGGTGCCGCCGTCGCTGCTGCTGATCAGTGACTGGGTCAGGCCGACGCGGGTGATCGCGTAACGATCGAGCGCCGCCGGTTCGACCAGGCCACCGCTGCCGAGATCGGCCAGGCGCACCTGCGGCGCTGCCGGATCGCTGTCGTCGATCAGCAGGTTTGCCGGCTTCAGATCCCGATGCAGTACGCCGACACTGTGCGCGGCGGCCAGCGCTTCGGCGGCCTGGGCGAGCAGTTCCAGACGCACGGCCAGCGGCACCGCCGCCAGCCCGCCGCGGGCGGCGGCCCAGTCGATGAAGCTGCCGCCGCCGATGTGTTCGGATTCGGTGAAGAACGGCTCGGTTTCCAGATTCCAGTCGATCAGCCGCACGCAGCGCGCCGCCGGCCCGACCGCCTCGCGCAGCAGCCGGTACAAGGTGATCTCGCGCTTCAGCGCCAGCAGGCCGCTGGCATCGACGGCGAACTTCAGCACCCGGCGTTCGCCACTCTTCGGCTGCTCGGCAAGCCAAACCTCGCCCTGCCCGCCGCTGGCCAGGTGTTCGCGCAGCTGCCATAGCGGCCGCTCGGGAACGGCCATGCCGGGATGAAGGTTGAAGCGGGGCGGCAGGGTCCGTTCGCGGTCCACCTCCGGGCGCTCGATCCGCACGTCGGCGACCAGCCGGTAGCCGTAACCGTGGATGGTGCGGATCAGCGTCTGCTCGCTGTCGCCGAGTTCCTGACGCACCCGGCTGACGGCCTTGGCCAGCGAGGCCTCGGTCGCGATCCGGCCCGGCCAGACCGCTTCGAGCAGTTCATCGCGGGTCACCACTTCGCCGGCGTGGCGCAGCAAATGGCGGAGCAACTCGGTCGGCTTGCGCTCCAGCTCGGCCAGACGGCCGGCAACACGCAGCTCCTGGCTGCGCTCGTCGAACACCGCCGTGGCGAAGTGCCAGATGCGGAAATCGGGACTGCCGGCCGGTTCCGGCGTGGCTGCGGAGTGGGTCGGCTCGGTCATCGCGCAGCTTGGAAACGGGAATTGGGCAGGCCAGAAACAGCCGGGCCGAAAGCTTGCCGGATCGCCGTGCGGCCGTCACGTCCGGGATCGCCCGCCCGCGGAATTCGTGACCGGCTGCGCAGCGGACGACGGTAAGCCGCCGATTTCAGGAATCTTTCAGGAATTCTTCAGGCTTTCCCGCCCCTGCCGCGACACCGTGCAGCCGGCCCGTCAGGAACGGGCACGTCCGTCATCCGGAGACCAGCAGCATGATCAAGCATCACAACCATCGGTCCGGCCGTTCGGCCAGGGTCGCGTTCATTCCCCGCCTCGGCCGCTGGCTGATCGGAGCCGCCATCGCCACGCTCAGCGTCACCGCGGGGGCGGTGATCGACGGGCCGGTAGGCGACGCCGGCAAGTCCGCGCTCGAACAGCGCGGTTACCGGCTGATCGGCGACCGGGGCGAACTGATCCTGCCGGACAGCCTGCGCAATCTGCGCGGCACCGAGCCGGACCTGAAGGGCACCGCCATCGTCCAGCCGTCGGGTGCACGGCCCGATGCCTGGCCGCTGAGCGCCGCCCAGCTGGCCACCGACAAGCTGCTCGCCGCCACCGATTTCCGCAGCCGCGCACCGGATGCCGCCGCGCTGTCGCAGCTGCAGGCGAGCGCCCGGCGCGATGGCAAGGTGCCGGTGATCATCACGCTGAAAATGCTGCTGACGCCGGAAGGCATGCTCGGCGCAGCGCTGGCGCAGCGCCAGCAGGGCGAGATCGCCGCGCTGCAGGCGCGGGTGCTCGATGCATTGCGGGCCCACAAGATCGAGATCCGCCAGCAGTATCGCGTGGTGCCGATGCTGGCCTTCGATGCCTCGCCGGCGGTGCTCGACCTGCTGGCCCGGCTGCCGGAAGTCGCAGTGATCCAGGAAGACCTGCTGTCCAGCCCGGCGCTGGCCGATTCGGTGCCGCTGATCGGCGCTGCCGACATCCAGGATCTCGGCATCAAGGGCGGCAATGGCGACTACTCCGGCGTCGTCGCGGTGCTCGATACCGGCATCGATCGCGCCCATACGTTCCTGCGTGGCTTCGTCGCCGAGGCCTGCTTCTCCAGCAAGAGCAATTGCCCGAACGGGCAGACCACGCAGACCGGTGACGGCGCTGCCAGCAAGTGCACCTACTCCAGCGGCCCCTACGCCGACGCCTGCGATCACGGCACTCATGTGTCGGGCATCGCCATCGGCGCCGCGCGGCTCGGTTCGACCGCGATGGATGGCGTCGCACCGGACACCCGGCTGATGCCGATCCAGGTGTTCTCGCGTTACCCGGTGACCGGTGGTGCCGACGCGCGTTCGTACTCCAGCGACCAGATCGCGGCGCTGCAGTACGTCTACGACCAGCGCAACAACTACCGCATCGCGGCGGCCAACATGAGCCTCGGCAGCGGCTACTCGACCGAGCCCTGCGACAACAACAGCCTGAAGCCGATCATCGACACGCTGCGTTCGGTCAACATCGCCACGGTGATTTCGGCCGGCAACGATGGCAACACCGACGGCCTGTCGATGCCGGGCTGCATCTCCACCGCGATCAGCGTTGCCGCCACCAACAAGGACGACACCATCGCCTTCTACTCGAACCGCTCGAAGGACGTGAAGCTGTTCGCGCCGGGTTCCAACATCGTCTCGTCCTGCCCGGGCCTGGTGTACTGCGCGAAGTCCGGCACCTCGATGGCGGCGCCGCATGTCGCCGGTGCCTTTTCGCTGTTGCGGGATGCCAAGCCCGGCAACACCGTCAGCCAGAATCTGGCGGCCTTGCAGAAAACCGGACCGGTGATCGGCACTGTCGCCTTGCCATCCGGTGGCTTGCGGCTCTACCAGCGCATCTTCCTGCCGCCGGCGGCCGGGCTCGATGTGGTGCGGCTGGAATCCGGCGTGCCGCGCAATCGCCGCGAGCCGTCGCCGAATCGTCATGCCTATGAGTACGTGAGCACGCGGCGCTACTGGTCGGCCGTCGCTGCGCGGCCGGTCGCGGTGGCCACCAATCTCGGCCTGAAGCTGTACGAGGATCAGGGCACCGTTGTCGGTGGCAGCACGGTGACGCCGCTGGCCAGCAGCAGCACGGCGGCCGGCGATATCCAGATCATCGCCCAGGATCACAACAACAGCCGGCGGCCGATCGGCACCGACAGAGTCGAAGCCAACCTGCTCGGCGGCCTCGCCAGCCGCTATGTCATCGAGTACGCGAAGAACGACAACGGCGTGCTCGGCAACAGCGTCTTCGCGCTGTTCCCGGCCGATTCGGTGGTGCAGATCCATGACCTGCAGGTGCAGGCCGGACAGCGGCAGTACGTCCGCGTGCAGGCCTCGGGCGATGAAGACTACGAGCTGCTCGCATTCACTTCGACGAGCGATGCCTCGACCTGGCAGCGCGGCCGCCAGTCCGCCACCGCAGTCAGCAGCGTCTCCGGCGCGGGTGGCGATGAAGCGCTGAGCTTCACGGCCGATGTCGATGGCTACGCCGGCATCGTCCTGACCCGGAAATCCGGCAGCGGCAACTTCTACACGATCTACCGCGACGTCAGCGCGCCAGTCGGCAGCTTGACGATCAACAACGATGCCGCGAGCACCGACAGCCGGGACGTGACCTTGAACCTGAACGCCAGCGACGCCGAGACCGGCATCGAAAGCTTCCGGGTCGCTGCCGATGGCGTGAACTTCGGTGCCTGGCAGCCCTACACCACGTCCAGCGTCAGCACGCCGCTGACGCTCCCGGTCAGCAGTGGTGTAGCGACCGTTGCCGTGCAGTACCGCAATCGCGCCTTCCAGCCGTCACCGATCTACGTCGACAGCATCACCGTCAATGCCCCGCTGTCGATCTCGATCGACAACGTGCGGATCACCGAAGGCAACAGCGGCGCCACGGTGGCGCTGTTCACGGTCAGCCTGGACCGGGTGGCGAGCAGCGAGGTGTCGATCGACTACGCAACCGCCAACGGTACCGCCACCGTGGCCGATGGCGATTACCTCGCCGCCAGCGGCACATTGACGATCGCCGCCGGCCGCAGCACGCGCACCTTTGGCGTGACCATCAACGGCGACACCCGCAGCGAGCCGGACGAAACCTTCTTCGTCAATCTGAGCAAGCCACGCGGCGGCGTGCTCGGCAAGGCGCAGGGCGTTGCCACCATCGTCAACGATGACAGCGCCGCCGGCTCACCTGGCATCAGCGTGCAGACGCGCAGCTTCAACTTCGGCAGCGTCAGGGTCGGGCAATCGAGCGTGCAGCGTTCGCTGGTCATCACCAGTACCGGCACGGCGCCGCTGGCGATCACCTCGATCCGTCTGAGCGGCGACTACACCGGCAGCAGCAACTGCCCGAAATCGCTGGCGCCCGGCGCCACCTGCGCCCTGACCGGCAGCTTCAAGCCGACTGCGGTCGGCCCTCGCCCCGGCTCGGTGACGATCCTCTCGAATGCGCCGGACAGCCCGACGGTGATCCAGTTGTCCGGTACCGGCATCTGATTTCGCCGGGCAGCAATGCTTCGGTGAGGTTTTCGGACAACCGACGGAAATAGTCGGAAATCCGTCAGGACTTCATTGCCGGCCCGCGGGATGCTCCGCCGGCCGGCAATGCAGTTCACCGGCCAACGGGATCGATCCAATAGTGTGAACAGGCCCCATGCGCGACCAATCGGCCCGCAGCGCATTAGGATCGGACCATCTGTCGAAGGAATTCGCTTGCTGGCGGGGAATGGGACCCCGTCCGGCCAGCGTTGCAATCACTGCATCCGAAAAGTTCTGAACCTTGCATGCCAAGCGTGCTTGACCGCCGCGCGGCAACAATTGATACGGGGAGTCACTCATGACACAACAGAAAGATCGGGCCGGGCCTGCGCCCCGCCTGCTGGGCGCAACATTGCTGGCGGCCGGGCTGCTGTCCGGCGCGGCACAGGCGCAACAGGCGCCGATGACGATGCAGGCCAGCGCGCAGTCGCAGATCGCGGTGCTGCAGCAGATCAAGAGCGCGAAATCGCTGATCGAGGACAAGCTCGATTCCGCGCTGTTCATGGCCACGCTCAAGCAGCGCGGTGATGCGCGACTGTCGCAGCTGCCGGAATACCAGTATCTGAAGGCCGGCACCGATGGCCGCATCAGTGTCGACATCGGCATCACCGATCGCGAGGACGCGGCCGTGGTGCTGAACAAGCTGTCGGACATCGGCGCCGTGCTGGTGTCGCCGAAGTCCACCGCCATCGAATACAAGACCGTCCGCGCCAAGCTCCGGCTCAGTGATCTGATGACCGTGGCCGGGCTGAAGCAGGTCACGCGGGTGCAGCAAGCGGTGGAAGCGCTGACCAACGTGGTCAATGTTTCGGAAGGCGACAAGGCGCACGCGGCCGATCAGGCGCGCGGCTCGTTCGGCGCCACCGGTGCCGGCGTCAAGGTCTGTGCGCTGTCCGATGGCGTCAACTCGCTGGCGGCCTCGCAGGCCAGTGGCGATCTGCCGGCAGTCGCAGTGCTACCCGGCCAGGCCGGCAGCGGCGACGAAGGCACGGCGATGCTGGAAATCATCCATGACCTCGCGCCGAGCGCGACGCTCGGCTTTGCCACGGCGTTCAACAGCGAAGCGAGCTTCGCCCAGAACATCCGAGATCTCGGCAACCCGGCCAAGGGTGCCTGCAACATCATCGTCGACGACGTGCTGTATTTCGACGAAAACGTCTTCCAGGACGGCGTCGTTGCCCAGGCCGTCAACGATGTCACCGCGAACGGCGTGCTGTATTTCTCGTCGGCCGGCAACTCCGGCAACAAGACCGACAACACGTCCGGCACCTGGGAAGGCGATTTCCTGGCCAGCACGCTGGCCAATCCGACGCCGCTGGCCAGCGTTGGCCCGCTGCACAATTTCGGCGATGGCGGCCAGTCGCTGCAGGTCACAGGCGCCTCGACCTCCGGCGCCCTCATCATCTGGGCCGAAAACTACGATCTGACCGGCGGCACGGCATCCACCGATTACGACCTGTATCTGCTGAACAGCACGATGACCAGCGTCGTTCAATCGAGCACCGATCGCCAGAACGGCGCCGGCGGCAACGACCGCGCCTATGAGCGGGTGAGCCCGATCAGCGCCGGCCAGCGTCTGGTCGTCAATCGCTTCGCGGCCGGCAACACCAGCAGCCCGCCGATGTTCCATCTCAGCACCCTGCGCGGCACCGTGACTCAAGCTCTGTCGACCTCCGGCGTGACCCGCGGTCACAGCGCCACCGCCAACGGTTACGGCGTCGCCGCGACACCCGCCGGCCCGATCCGCTTCGACAACGTGCCGCCGGTCGGCCCGTTCCCGAACGCGTTCACCGCCAGCAACGCCTCGGAAAGCTTCAGCTCCGATGGTCCGCGCCGCATCATCCTCGGCCCGACCGGCACGGAACTGACGCCGGGCAATCGCACCGCCACCGGCGGTGTTGTCCGCCAGCAACCGGTGATCACCGCAGCCGACGGCGTCTCCACCTCGGCACCCGGCTTCAACCCGTTCTTCGGCACCTCGGCCGCCGCTCCGCATGCCGCGGCGATTGCCGCCCTGCTGAAGTCCGGCGTGCCGTCGCTGACGCCGGTGCAGGTCCGCAACTTCCTGACCAGCACGGCGATCGACATCGAAGCCCCGGGTGTCGATCGCACCACCGGCTACGGCATCGTCATGCCGCTACCCGCGCTGCAAGCCGCCGGTGCCACGCCGCAGCCGTTCCTGTCGGCTGGCACGGCGGTCTATACCCAGATCGTCGGTGACGGCGACAACGTCATCGAGCCGAACGAAACCTGGTCGATCAGCCTGCCGCTGACCAACATCGGCGCCGCATCCGCGGCGTCGATCAACAGCACGCTGAGCAGCAGCACGACCGGCGTAACCATCCTCAGCGCCAATTCGACGTATCCGAATCTGGCGCCCTCGGCCTCGGCCGGCAATGCCACGGCCTACCGGTTCCGCGTCGAGTCCGCGTTCCCCTGCGGCAGCCCGATCAACTTCTCGCAGAACCTGACGTATGTCGGCGCCAACAGCCCGCAGACGGTCGCCTTCGCCAGCGGCACCGGCGGGCTGGGCAGCCCCTCGACGTTCACTTACGCCGGCTCACCGGTGGCGATTCCCGACAATGGCGCGGCGATCAATGTGCCGCTGTCGGTATCGGGCATTGCAGGCGCGATCGGCGACGTCAATCTGAAGATCAATGGCACCAGCTGCAGCGCTGACATTGGCTCGACGACGGTCGGCATCGACCACACCTATGTCGCCGATCTGGCGATCAGCCTGGTGTCGCCGGATGGCACCGTGGTGCCGGTGGTCAGCAATGCCGGCGGCAGCGGCAACAACTTCTGCCAGACCGCACTCGATGACCAGAGCGCCGGCCCGAGCATCCAGACCGTGGCCGCGGCGCAGGCGCCATTCACCGGCAGCTTCAAGCCGTCCGGTCCGCTGTCGAGCTTCGCTGGCCGTACTGCCAATGGCAGCTGGCAGCTGCGGGCACAGGACTCGGGACCTGCCGATACCGGCAGCGTCCGTGCGTTCTCGCTGAGCGTCACGCCGGTGGTCTGCAATGCGCCGCCCGTTGGCGGCACGCCGGTGGTGTCGATCAACGACGTGAGCGTGACCGAAGGCAATAGCGGCACGGTGAACGCGACGTTCACACTGTCATTGTCGGCCGCATCAACAGCCTCGACCACGGTGCGCTTCGCGACCGCCGCCGGTACGGCCACCGAAGGCGTCGATTACGTGCGCCGCTCCGGCACTATCACGTTCTCGCCGGGCCAGACCAGCCGCACGACAAGCATCGTGGTCAACGGCGACACCACGTTCGAGCCGAACGAGACGTTCTTCGTCAACCTGACGACGCCGGTGGGTCTGACCATCGGCGACGCCCAGGGTGTAGGCACCATCGTCAATGACGACGCCTCACCGAACGCACCGGCGATCAGCACCAATGTCAGCAGCTTCAACTTCGGCAATGTGGCAGTCGGCGCAACCAGCCCGGACCGCGGCTTGATCATCACCAGCAGCGGTACTGCACCGCTGTCGATCTTGTCGATCCGGCTGACCGGTAGCGAGTTCACCGGCACCAGCAACTGCCCGAGCAGTCTCGCCCCGGGCGCAAGCTGCACGCTCACCGGGCGCTTCAAACCCACCGTGACGGGCCCACGCCAAGGCAGCGTCACCATCACCACCAATGCACCGACCAGCCCGACGGTCGTGCAGCTGAGCGGTACCGGCGTCTGAGAAAACGGCCGTGCAGCCGAGCAGCGATCGCTCGGCTGCATGGCTTGAACCGGGCAGGTAAGCGTTCGCAGCACCCAGGCTCGCCGAGAAATCGGCGGGCCTTTTTCATGCCCGGTCACCTTCACCGTGTCGAGAGCAAATGGCACGGCGACCTCCGGATAGGCCCGGCTACAGGCCAGCGATCGCTTCGCGCGCCTTGCGGGTGTTGTCGTTGTCCGGGCCGAGGGTGCGGCTGAAGATCGCCAGGCTTTCGTCGAGCAGCTGCCGGGCTTCGGCCTTGCGGCCATGTGCGGCCATCAGGCCGCCAGCCTTCAGGGTGAACCACCCGATGTCCCATTCGTCGTGCTGGTACTGCTTGCGGGCACCGGCCAGGGCCGCGTCGGACAGTGCTTCCGCTTCAGATCGGCGGCCGGCGGCGTCGGCGATCAGCGCCAGATTCATCGTGTGCACCAGGGTGTCCGGATGCCCCGGGCCGACGCTGCGCTGGTCGATCGCCAGTGCTTCGCGCGCTAGCGGCAGCGCTTCCGGCGCGCGCTTCAGATGCAGCAGGGTCATGGCGACGTTGTTCAGGCTGCGGGTCAGTTTCGGCGTGTCGGACGGCGCACCGTTCTGGCGCTGGAAATCGAGATAGAGCTGGAACAGCGGCAGCGCCTCGGCATTGCGGCCGGACGCGAAGTAGGCGTACGCCAGCCCATTGGCGGCGGTCACGCTGTACTGGGTCTCGCGCCCGCCGCTGATCGCGAGCGCCGCCTCGCGGGCGGCGCGCTGCTCGGGAATCGCGTCGTCCAGCCGTCCGGCCATGTTCAGAACGGTGCCGAGGCTGCGATGCCGCGACAGGCTCAGGATGTGCTGCTCGCCGTGCAACCGCACGGTCCTCGCGAGTACCGCCCGAGCCAGGGTCAACGCTTCGTCGAAGCGTTGGGCGTCGGCGAGATAGAACGCCAAGGTGTCCTCGGTCTGCACCGTCAGTTCGTGATCCGGCCCCAGCCGCTGGCGCATTTCATCGACGATCTTCAGCTCCGGTTCCAGACAGGCGTCCTGGCCACCGCGCAGCCCGCAGTCGACGGCGATCAGCGCCTGCCGAGCGGTCAGTTCGGTGGCCGCATCGAGGCGGCCGGCGGCGCGGCCGATATCGAGCACGGCCTGGGCCAGCGTGCGCTCAGGTTCCAGGGCGTTGGCGTTCTCGTAGGCGTTGAGCAGGACCAGCCGAGTCGCCTGGGTTTCGGCGGCGGCATCGCCGAGCAGCCGGCGGCGCTGCTCGACGGCCGATTCCAGCAGCGGAATCGCATGCTGCGGATCGTCGAAACCGTTGTAGGCCTGGCCGATGGCGTCGGCGATCGCGGCGGCCGGGAGCGAATCGGCGGGAAAGCTGCGCTTGAGCTCCTCGGCTGCCGGGCCGATCAGCTCGCGCAGGCGGACGTCGGGATCGGCACTGATCAGCGGATTGGCCGCCGACAGCAGATTGCGGGTCAGGAAATCGGTGACCGTCTGCGCCGCCTGCGCCTGCGCCTCGGCGCGGCGGCTTTCGCCTTCGGCACGGAAATACAGCGCGGTGCTCGCTGCGAAGCCGAGCAGCAAGGTCGCCGCCAGGGCCCGCAGCAGGCCGCGCCGCGCCTGGGCGCGGGCGAGTCGCCGTTCGAGGTCGCGGGAATGGGCTTGCACTTCAAGTTCGCGAGCCCGTTCAAGCCGGCGCAGATCGAGGCTGCGCAGGCGCAAAGCCAGTTGCGCGGCCTCGCCGAGGCGGGTTTCGGGATTGCCAGCGGCGGCAGCGGCGATGTCTTCCCTGAGCAGTTCGTCGGCGACATTCGCCTCCCAGCCCGGCGCCAGCGGCCGGCGGAAATCGCCGACCACCATCTGGTACAGCATCACGCCGAGCGCATAGACATCGGCGCGCGTCGACGGCGGCTGGCCGGCCAGCAGTTCCGGGGCCAGGTACAGCGGCGTGCCGCTGGCGCTGCCATCGATGACCACGGTCTGGGTGAAGCCCATGCGGGTGATGCCGAGCGCGTCGAGCTGCTGCGCATCGAGCACCCGGCCGCTGCCGAAATCGCTGAGCCGCACATGCGGCAAGCCCTCGCCGTCGAGCCGGATCAGCACATTGCCGGGCTTCAGGTCCTTGTGCAGCACGCCAGCGCTGTGGATCGCCGCCAGCGCATCGGCGATCTCCGCAACCAGACGGATGCGGGTGGCCGGCGACAGCTCGGCCAGCCCGCCCTTCGCCTCCGTCCATTGCTGGAGGCTGCCTTCGGAGCTGTACTCAAGCTCGATGAAATGCGGCGCGGCATCGAGTTGCCAGTCGAGGATGCGGGCAATGTCGTCGCGCGCGCCGAGGGTGTCGTTAAGCAGCCGGAACAGCGTGATCTCGCGCTTCAAGGCGGTGGTCGCGGCGCCTTCGGCCGCGAACTTGAACACCCGCTGCTCGTGGGTCTTGGCGTGCTCGCCGAGCCAGACCTCGCCGAAGCCGCCACCGCCAAGCCGCTGGCGGAACTGCCAGTGCGGGCGCGACGGAATCGCATCGCCGGCCGCAAAGCCGAAGCCGTTTGCGGCCGATGGCGTGCTCACCTCGCCGCGGCCGGTCACCTGGCTGCTGACCTCGGCAGCCAGGCGATAACCATAGCCGTAGACCGTTCGGATCAGCAGTTGCTCGCTGTCGCCGATCGCCTGGCGCAGGCGGCCGACGCACTTGGTCAACGATGCCTCGGTGACGATCCGGCCCGGCCACAGTGCATCAAGGATCTCGTCCTTGGTAACCACGTCGCCGGCATGGGCGAGCAGCAGGCGCAGCAGTTCCTGCGGCCGGTATTCGAGCGGCACGACGACGCCGTCGACCGTCAGGGTCAGGCTGGCTTCGTCGAACTGCACGCGCCCGAAGCGCCACAGGATCGGGTTGCCGGGAGCGGGCTTGTCGAGCGACTGGGTCATTGCCGGGCGTCTCCATGATGCCGGCCGACAAACACAAGGCCTTGATGTGATTCGAGTTCCCGAGAATTCCGAACAATTCCGAATTTGGTCAGGATTGCCGGCCCCGCAATTTCCATCATTCGCCCCGATCGCTGCAAGCCGGCGATGAAAGACCTCGCGGCAGAACTCCTGGGAGAGCGGACATGAAACGAATGGCAGGCGACGAATACCGGGCAGCGGCGCTCCGGCCTAGACGGGAGGCCCGGCACCGGCTGGCGACGATGGTCGGCTGGCTGATGCTGGCCGCTGCGGTGTTCGCCGCGGTGCCGGCCCAGGCGGCCGCCCGCGTCGTCTACTCGCTCGGTCTGCATTCCAATGATGCCCGCCAGGGCGGAAGCTTCTATGGCTCCGGCAACAGTTCGAACAGCAATGGCGCGGTCCGCGGGCCGGATGGCAGCGTCTACGTCGCGACCAGCGGCCAGCTCAACGACGGCACCGTGCTCGCCCGCTATGCCGCCGATGGCAGCTACACCGCGCTGCACTGGTTCAACGGCGGCCGGGCGCTGGACCTCGCCGGCACCACGATCAACGATCTTTCCGGGGCCCGCGGCACGCCGATCATTGCCAGCGACGGCGCGTTGTACGGCGTCGCCGCGGCCGGCGGCGCCAATGGCAACGGCGGCGTCTATCGCGTGATCCTGTCCGGTGCCGATGCCGGCCAGTATCGGATCGTCTACAGCTTCAGCTGCGATACCGGCTGCGGCCCGTCCGGCAGCCTGGTCGAGAATGCCGATGGCCTGTTCTACGGCACCACCCGCACCGGGCGCGGCAGCAACGATGTCGGCAGCGTCTACAGCCTGAGCAAGACCGGCACTCACGTGCTGCTGCACGGCTTTTCCAGCGCCAACCCGGCTGGCGGCAACGATCCGCAGTCGTCACTGACGCTCGGCGCCGATGGCGCCTACTACGGCAGCACCGTGTTCGGCGGCACCGGCGGCGGCGATGGCTGCAATGCCTGCGGCACGGTGTTCCGGATCACCACCGGCGGCGTCTTCACCACGCTGCACAGCATGACGGCCGGCGAAGGCAATCGGCCGATCGGCCGGCTGGCGCTCGGGGCCGACGGCAATCTCTACGGCACCAACGCCGCCGGCGGCGGCACCTCGACGTCCGGCAGCGTCTACAACGGCAGCGCCTTCCGGATCACTCCGGCCGGCACCTTCACCGTGCTGTTCCGCTTCATCGCCGACACCAGCATCGACGCCGCCAACACCGGCATCTATCCGGCCTCGGGCCTGATCACCGGCCCGGACGGCAACTTCTACGGCACCACCGAAAGCGCGGTGGCGACCAATGCCGTGCCGGGCTGCGCCGGTGCCGTGATCAATCTGACTTCGCTCGGCCCGGCCGGCACCGTCTACCGGCTGACGCCGGCCGGCGCGCTGACCACGCTGTCCTGCTTCACCTACGACAGCGCCGGCCGCTATGCCGACGGCACTGGCCCGGATGCGGCCTTGACGCTCGGGGCCGATGGCGCTTTCTACGGCACCACGATCAGCGCAGGCCTGGTGCCGGCGGGCACCACGCCGACCAATCCGTCGGCGCCGTCGCAGGGCAGCGGCACCGTGTTCCGCGTCACCAGCAGCGGCAGCATTCGCCGCATCGCCACCTTCTCGGCACCGCCGAGCGAAGGCCGCACGGTCAGCGGCGCCTTGCTGCAGGCGGCGGATGGCACGTTCTACGGCGTCACCGCCTCGGGCACGCCGAAAGGCTACGGCGGCTCGATCTTCCGGCTGACCGCCAGCGGCACGCTGAGCACGCTGTACCAGTTCAGCGGCGGCGGCCAGCCCGAATCGGGCTTGAGCCTCGGTCCGGACGGCGCGTACTACGGCGTGGCGGAACTGGGTGGCGCGAATGGCCTGGGCTCGGTGTTCCGGATCACCGCGGCCGGCGAGTTCTCCACCGTCTACAGCTTCACCGGCGGCGGAAACGGGCTGCGTCCGAAAACCGCACTGACCCTGGGCAGCGACGGCTTGTTCTACGGCACTACCAGCGAGGGCGGCAGCGGCTCCGGAAGCGGCACGATCTTCCGGGTCTCCCCGACCGGCAGCTACACGCCGTTGCACAGCTTCGATCTGGCCACCAGCGGCAACCAGCCGCTGGGCAAGCTGCTGCTGGCCAGCGACGGCAATTTCTACGGCACCACCACCAGTTTCGGCGCCAACAGTTTCGGCACGCTGTACCGGCTGACCCCGGCCGGCGTGGTCACCGTGCTGCATGCCTTCCGGGGCGATACGACTGAGGGCGGCGGCCCGGCAGCCGGCGTCATCCAGGGTGCGGACGGTGCGCTGTACGGCACCACGGCCGGCGGCGGTTCCAACGCCGGTGGCACGGTGTATCGCGTGACGCTGGATGGCGCGTATTCGACGCTGTACAACTTCCGCAGCGGCGCGCCGGGCGAAAACCCGCGCAGTCCGCTGCTGCTCGGCCGCGACGGAAACTTCTACGGCACCGCGTCGAACATCAGCTTCGGTGACAGCCGCGGCGTCGTCTACCGGCTGACGCCGCAAGGCCAGTACGCGGTCGTCTACCAATCTGCCAGCCTTGCCAACGAAGACGGCCTGGAGGACGAGCCGATCCAGGCCGCCGACGGTGATCTCTATGTGCCGACCCGCAGCGACGGCAGCTTCAACTTCGGCAGCGTGATCGCGATCAGCGGGCCAGCCGACCGCATCGGCGGCTTGACGGCGGCTGCCGGCACCGGCAGCGCCACGTTGAACTGGCCGGTCGCCCCGCGTGCCGTGACTTACAACGTCTACCAGGCGACCACCTCGGGAGCCCAGGGCAACACGCCGATCGCGACTGGCATCACCGCCGCCGGCCTGACCGGCAGCTATACCGTCACCGGCTTGACCGCCGGCACGTCCTATTACTTCACGATCATCGCGGTCAACGCGCTCGGCGAAACACAGTTCTCCAATGAAGCCAGCGCGACACCGACCGCCGCCGCCCCCACCGTCACGATCGCGGCGAACCCGGCGAGCCTGGTGCTCGGGGCCGCATCGACCCTGAGCTGGTCATCGGCCGATGCCACCGCCTGCACCGCCAGCGGCAGCTGGACCGGCGCACGCGCCACCAGCGGCACAGCCAGCGTCACCCCGTCCGCCACGGGTACTGCGAGCTACACGCTGAGCTGCACCGGTGCCGGCGGCAGTGCCGACGCAACGGCCACGGTCACCGTCAGCGCCCCCGCCCCCACCGTGACGATCAGCGCCGCGCCGACCACGATCATGCTCGGCGACACCTCGACGATCAGCTGGACCACCACCAACGCCACGAACTGCACGGCCAGCGGGGCCTGGAGCGACGCAAGGGCGACCACGGGCAATCAGCTGGTGGCGCCGACGACGAGCGGCAGCCTCGACTACACGCTCAACTGCACCGGCGACGGCGGCACCGCGAGCGCCACGACCACGGTCGCCGTCAACGACCCTCCGTTGCTGCCGGTGCCGACGGTCACCCTGTCCGCAGCACCCGCTACGGTGACCCTGGGTAGTGCCTCGCGGCTGACCTGGTCGAGCACCGACGCGACCAGCTGCACCGCTAGCGGCGACTGGACCGGCGCGCGCGCCACCGGCGGCAACGTCGATGTCACACCGACTGCCACCGGTACCGCCCGCTACACGCTGAGCTGCACCGGCGGCGGTGGCACGGCGAACGCCACGGCCACGGTCACCGTCAACCCGGTGCCGTCGACCCCGCCGACGAAGAAAGGCGGCGGCGCATTCGGCTGGCTGTTCCTGATGTTCGGCAGCGCAGCAGCCGGCTGGCGTCATCGCCGTTCCCGGCCACGCGGCTGATCGGGTAGCGGCGTCCGGTTCTCGACCGGACGCCGCTGACTCGCCACGGAATCAGCAGAGGAGCATCAGACCATGACGCCATCCAATGTCACGGCATGCGAAGCGCCGCATCGCCGCGCAAGGGGACAAGGCCCGCCGGATCGCCGGGAGCCCCAGAGTGAGCCGCGCCACGACGGCAGTCGACCGATCCGTGTCGGCTTCGGCGCTTGTGCCAAGTCCGGATGCGGCTGCCGTCACTACGAAGGTTGGGCGGGTACCTGCGAGAACGCAGGCTGCCGACACACCATCGGCGATCACTGGTAAAAGCCGCAAGGGCAGGACCGATCAGGTCTTGCAGCGCATTGGCTTCAGACGAACCGGATTCAGCGCGCGTCGAGCAGGCCGAGCAGCGCCGTGGCGCTGTGGCGCAGGTTATCGACCCAGGGCAGGCCGATGATCTCGCGGCCGGTGATCGAATCCCTGAACGGCATCACTTCACCGCTGCCGATCACCAGCTGGTAGTCGACGGTGATTTCGGTGCCAGCCGGCAAGTCACTGCCAGCGAAGATGAAGCCGAGATGCCAGAGCGCGGTCGGCGCGAAGCTGTGGTTGACGTAGCACTCGTCCGACCATTCCGGCGTCAGCGAATACCAGTCCTCGAACCAGCGCACGCTCGACTCGGCTTCGATCGAATCGGCCGGGTACTGGCGCAGCTTCGCTTCCGGCCACACCGTGTGGATGTTGTCCGGCGCGATGATTACCCGGCCTTTCGCCACATCTTCGGCGAGGAACAGGCCCTTGCCGGCGAGCGGGATGGCGGAGGCGTCGACGCGGTACTGCGGGACGATCATCAGTGCTTAAGCTGCGACTGCTCGCTGCCTTCGGCGACGAATAGAGTCGCCGCATCGCTGCGCGAATAGACGTAATCGCGGCCGCAGAACTCGCAGATGATCTCGACCTTGCCCTGCTCGGCAACGATCTTGTCGACCTCGTCGCGACCCAGCGACAGCAGCAGCAGCGAAATGCCTTCGCGCGAGCAGCGGCAGGCGATGTTGACTGGCTGCGCTTCGTGCAGCTGCCAGTCCTCGTTGGCGAACAGGCGGCGCATCAGCGTTTCCGGCTCGGCAGTCAGCAGTTCGTTGGTGCTCAAGGTGCCGGCGAGGATAGCCAGATGCTCCCAGACTTCTTCGGTCGCCTTGGTGTGTTCCAGCGGCAGACGCTGGAGCATGAAGCCAGCGATGCGATCGCCGTCCGCGGCCAGCCGCACCAAGGTCGGCAGCTGTTCGCTCTGGGCGAAGTAGCCTTCCAGCGATTCGCTGAGACTGTCGCCGTCGATCGGCACCATCGCCTGACGGCTCGGCTGGGCGTCATCGGCCGGCTCCAGCATCAGGGCCAGCACGCCGTCGCTGAGCAGTTCGGCATAGCTGCCGTCGATCTGCGGCGCCGCCTTGGCCATCGCGCGGACGGTCAGCGGCGCGCCTTCACGCTGCACCACCTGGGCGACCAGCAACTTGATCGCCCGCTCGCCCTGGAACTGCAGATTGATCCGCCCTTCGAAACGGGTATGCGTCGCCAGCAACGGCATCGCCGCCATCGTCTGGGCAACGAGGCCGCGCACCGCCGGATCGTAGGCGCGCATGTCGAGCATCTCGGCAGCGCCGGTATCGATGACCACGAACGCGCCGTGCGCGATGTGGTTGTCGAACTTGAACGGAATCAGCAGGTTCATGTCAGCCCGCCAGGCGTTCCTTGAGCAGGCGGTTCAGCGCATCCGGATTGGCCTTGCCCTGTGTCGCCTTCATCGCCTGGCCGACGAAGAAGCCGTACAGCTTGTCCTTGCCGCCCCGGTAGTCGGCGAGCTGCTGCGGATTCTTGGCGATCACGTCGTCGATCGCGGCGATGATCGCCGACTCGTCGGTGACCTGAACCAGACCCTTGGCCTTGATGATTTCGTCGGCCGTGCCTTCGCCGGACACCATCGCCTCGAACACGTCCTTGGCGATCTTGCCGTTGATGGTCTTGTCGGCGATGCGCTTGAGCAGCGCAGCAAAGGCTTCCGCCGAGATCGGCGATTCCTCGATGCCCTTGCTCATCTTGTTCAGCGCGCCGAGCAGATCGGTGGCCACCCAGTTCGCGCACAGCTTAGGCTCAGCACCGCTTGCCGCAACCACCGCTTCGTAATACGCCGCCAGTTCGCGCGAGCTGGTCAGCGTCTTGGCGTCGTAGTCGGACAAACCGAACTCGGCGACGAAGCGCGCACGCTTGGCTTCCGGCAACTCGGGCAGAGATTTGCGGATCGCGTCGATGTAGTCCTGCGTGCAGATCACTGGCAGCAAATCCGGGTCCGGGAAATAGCGGTAGTCGTTGGCGTCTTCCTTCGAGCGCATCGCCTTGGTTTCACCGGTGTCCGGATTGAACAGACGGGTTTCCTGGCGAATGGTGCCGCCGGCCTCGATCACCTCGATCTGGCGTTCGATCTCGTACTCGATCGCTTTCTCGACATAGCGGAACGAGTTGACGTTCTTGGTCTCGGTGCGGGTACCGAACTTCGGCGCACCGATCTTGCGGACCGAGACGTTGGCATCGCAGCGGAACGAACCTTCCTGCATGTTGCCGTCGCAGATGCCGAGATAGACCACCAGCTGGTGCAGCTTCTTCAGGTAGGCAACCGCTTCCGCCGCAGTACGGATATCCGGCTCGGAAACGATCTCGATCAGCGGAGTACCGGCGCGGTTGAGATCGATGCCGGACGACTTCTGGAAGCCTTCATGCACCGACTTGCCGGCGTCTTCTTCCAGATGCGCACGAGTGATGCCGATGCGCTTGGTCGAACCGTCTTCCATCTCGATATCGAGATGGCCTTCGAACACGATCGGCAGCTCGTACTGCGAGATCTGATAGCCCTTCGGCAGATCGGGATAGAAGTAGTGCTTGCGCGCAAACACGCTGCGATCGGCGATCTTGGCGCCGACCGACAGGCCGAACGTCACCGCCTTCTTCACAGCATCAATATTCAGCACCGGCAGCATGCCCGGCATGCCGAGGTCGATCGGCGAAGCCTGGCTGTTCGGCTCCGCCCCGTAGGCGATTGCAGAACCGGAGAAAATCTTCGACTGCGTCGACAGCTGGCAGTGCACTTCTAGACCGATGACGGCTTCCCAACCGGCTGGAATGATCATGACGCGTACTCCGTCGGCCACTTCGTGTGGAAGTCGGTGGCCTGCTGGTACTGATGCGCGACGTTCAGCATGCGCGCTTCGGCGAAGAAGTTGCCCATCAACTGAAAGCCGGTCGGCAAGCCATCGACGAAACCGCAGGGCAGGCTCATCGCCGGGATGCCGGCCAGGTTGGCGGCGATCGTGTAGATGTCGTTGAGATACATCGCCACCGGGTCATCGCTGTTCTCGCCGAATTTGAAGGCGACGTCGGTCGCGGTCGGGCTCAGCACCAGGTCGATGCCATCGGCGAAGGCGCGCTTGAAGTCGTCGTAGATCAGCCGGCGGACTTTCTGGGCCTGCAGGTAGTAGGCGTCGTAGTAGCCGTGGCTCAGCACATAGGTGCCGATCATGATGCGGCGCTGCACTTCGGCGCCGAAGCCTTCGCCGCGGCTGCGCTTGTAGAGTTCTTCGAGCGACTTCGCACCGTCGGCGCGATGGCCGTAGCGCACGCCGTCGAAACGGGCGAGGTTCGAGCTGGCTTCGGCCGGGGCGACGACGTAATAGGTCGGCACGCTGAGCGGCGAATTCGGCAGCGAAATTTCCTTGAAGTTGGCGCCGAGCTGGGTCAGCGTGGCAATCGCCTGCTCGATCCGCTCGCGGACGCCGGCCGACATGCCGTCAGCGAAATACTCCTTCGGCAAGCCGATGGTCAGGCCGCGGATGCTGGTGTTCAGGCCGCTCACCAGGTCATCGACCGGGCGCTCCACACTCGTGGAATCCTTGGGATCGAAGCCGGACATCGCCTGCAGTACGTAGGCCGCATCTTCGGCCGAGCGGGCGACGACGCCAGCCTGATCGAGGCTCGATGCGAACGCGATCATGCCGTAGCGGGAGACCCGGCCGTAGGTCGGCTTGATGCCGGTCAGGTTGGTCAGCGCGGCAGGCTGGCGGATCGATCCGCCGGTGTCGGTGGCGGTGGCGACCGGCGCCAAACCGGCCGCGACGCAGGCGACCGAACCACCGGAGGAACCGCCCGGCACGCGGGTCTTGTCCCAGGGATTGCAGACCGGGCCATAGAACGAGGTTTCGTTCGACGAGCCCATCGCGAACTCGTCCATGTTCAGCTTGCCGAGCATGACCATGCCGGCGGCGTCGAGCTTCTCGACGATGGTGGCGTCGTACGGCGCGATGAAGGTATCGAGCATCTTCGAGCCGCAGGCGGTGCGCACGCCTTTCGTGCAGAAGATGTCCTTCTGGCCGATCGGGATGCCGGTCAGCAGGCCGGCGTTGCCGGCGGCGAGCACGGCATCGGCCGCATCGGCCTGCTTCAGCGCGCGCTCGGCGGTGATCGTCACGTACGAGTTCAGCGCGCCGTCATGGGCGTCGATGCGCTTGAGGAAGTGCTGGGTCAGCTCGCGGGACGAGAATTTCTTCCCGCGCAGGCCGGCAGCGAGTTCGGCGATGGAATGTTTATGCATGGGTTCTTGGTGATTCCGGGTTTCCCGGCAGGTTGAGCGACGCGACAGCATTCGCTCGAACCCGCCGACTTATTGCGACGCAGCTACACCGCGTTGCAATAAGGCTTACTCGATGACTTTCGGGACCAGATACAGGCCGTCCCGGGTTTCCGGGGCGATCGCCTGATAGTCGTCGCGGCGATCGGTTTCGCTGATCGTGTCCGGACGCAGCCGCTGCACCATGTCCAGCGGGTGCGCCATCGGCGAGACGTTGGCGGTGTCGACCGACGACAGGCGATCGACCATTTCCAGAATGTTCGATAGTTGTCGTGCGTACGGCTCAACCTGCTCGGGATTCAGCTCCAGGCGCGCCAACTGGGCGACCTGGCGGATTTGTTCGGGGCTCAGACTCATGCGGGACTCGTGCGGATGGGGAGCGCATCGGCGCTGAAGTTTTCCGCAGCGACGTTGCGGAAGAACCGGAAAACCCCAGGAAACCTCCAGCAAACTGGTAGTCGCGACGGGGGTTTCAAGGCTGGCGCGATGATAAACGATCACGGGCCGACCTCCCCGGCAAAAAATTCGCGGCTCAGCGCTGCGGCGACCGCCCGGGGCCGCAGCGCAACATGCGCGGCAGGGCTTCAGGTATATTTCTGCCCAAATCAGCGTCGGTCGCCTCTCTTTGCGACTGCCGTTTCCCGCCGGTTCAGCTAGCGCCCCCTCAAGCCCAGCCCTTCGATAATCGCGATGTTCGACGCCGTCCGCCGCCTGTTTGTCAACGACCTTTCCATCGATCTCGGCACCGCCAACACGCTGATCTATGTGCGTGACGAGGGCATCGTTCTGAACGAGCCTTCCGTCGTCGCAATCCGCCTCGATTCCCGCGGCGCGAAAAAGATCGAAGCAGTCGGCATCGATGCCAAGCGCATGCTTGGCCGCACGCCGACCAATATCTCGACCATCCGCCCGCTGCGCGATGGCGTGATCGCCGACTACACGGTGACGGAGAAGATGCTGCAGCACTTCATCCGCAAGGTGCAGAAGGGCCGCGTGATGCGCCCGATGACCCGTGTCGTGGTCTGCGTGCCCTACGGCTCGACCCAGGTCGAGCGCCGGGCGATCAAGGAATCGGTCGAGAACGCCGGTGCCCGCAAGGTCTACGTGATCGAGGAACCGATTGCCGCAGCGCTCGGCGCCGGCATCCCGATTTCCGAAGCGCGCGGCTCGATGGTCGTCGACATCGGTGGCGGCACGTCGGAAGTGGCGGTGATCTCGCTGAACGGCATCGTCTATGCCGAATCGGTACGTATCGGCGGTGACCGCTTCGACGAAGCGATCGTTTCCTACGTGCGCCGTCAATACAACATGCTGATCGGCGAAGCCACGGCCGAGCGTATCAAGCAGGAAATCGGCACCGCGTTCCCGGGCACCGAAGTGCAGGAAATCGACATCGTCGGCCGCCATCTGGCCGCCGGTGTGCCGCGCAACTTCACGATGAATTCCAACGAAATCCTCGACGCGCTTCAGGAGCCGCTGGCCGGCATCGTCAAGGCGGTCAAGCAGGCGCTGGAGCGCACGCCGCCGGAACTGGGTTCCGACGTCGCCGAGCGCGGCATCGTGCTGACTGGTGGTGGCGCGCTGCTGCGCGATCTCGACAAGCTGATCTCGGAAGAAACCGGCCTGCCGGTGATCATCGCCGACGACCCGCTGACCTGCGTGGCCCGTGGCGGCGGCATGCTGCTCGACATGCTCGATCAGAAGGGCGACATCTACCTGATCGACTGAGCCTGGCTGGACGGCACGCTGATCGGAAAGCCCCGGCCCCGTCCGGGGCTTTTTCGTCGGGGCAGCCAATCGCAGGACCGAAAGCCTCGTTTTCTGAGTAAAGACAGTGAAAAGCGGTTGTCGCCCCGGCGCTTGCACCCTATTCTTCCGCGATTCCCGCACCCGGTGCGGACGACGCCCCGCTGAACCTGCGCCCGGCCCTTGAATACCACGCTTAGCGACTCCTCGCGCAACTCACAAGCTTCGCGCGGCTCCATGCTGGGGCTGAAGGCGGCGCTGTTCGTGACGCTGTCGATCACCTTGATGGTGGCCGAGAATCGTGGCGCCAAAGTCGAACCGCTGCGCCAATGGCTGTCCTGGGCGCTGACGCCGGTGATGTGGCTGGCCGCGTCGCCGGCCAATGTCTCGAACAGCGTCGATTATTTTCATACCCGCGAAACGCTGCGCGACGAAAACCGCGAGCTGCGGGATCGCCTGCTGCAGCAGGATGCGCGGCTGCTGCGTCTGGCTTCCCTGGAAGCCGAGAACGTCCGCATCCGCGAGTTGCTGGCCTCATCCAGCGCGCTGCAGGACCGGGTGCTGATCGCCGAAATTCTCGCCACCAGCCAGGATCCGTACCGGCACCAGATCGTGCTCAACAAGGGCACCAATGACAGCGTCTATCGCGGCCAGGCCGTGCTCGATGCGTACGGGATCATGGGTCAGGTGGTGCAGGTCAATCAGGGTTCGTCGGTGGCGCTGCTGATCTCCGATCCCGATCACGGCATTCCGGTCGAGATCAACCGCACCGGCCTGCAGACGATCGCGCTCGGCCGCGGCGATGGTCACGGCTTGTCACTGCCCTATCTGCCCGGCAATGCCGATGTGAAGGTCGGCGATCTACTGGTCTCATCCGGGCTCGGTGGCCGCTTTCCGGCCGGTTATCCGGTTGGTGAAATCCACGAACTGCGCCACGCCGGCGGTGAAAGCTTCATGGAAGCGATCGCCTACCCGAAAGCCCATCTGAACCAGGGCCGCCAGGCGCTGCTGGTCTGGAGCGAGCGGGCGCTGCCGGCCTCGGCACCGGGAGAAACACCGGTGCAGGTGCCGATCGATCTTCCTGCCAAACCGCCGGCGAAGGCGCCGAAACAAGCGGTGGTGCCATGAACGGCACGCTGGTGTTCCTCGGCAGCCTGCTGCTGGCGCTGATGCTGCAGATCGTCCAGCTGCCGGAGTGGGCGGCGATCGCGCGGCCTGCCTGGCCGTTGCTGGTGATCGGCTTCTGGGCGCTGTACGCGCCGACTTCGCCGGCCATCGCTGCCGCCTGGGTGCTGGGCCTGTGCTGCGATGTGCTGCTCAATGCCGCACTCGGCCAGCACGCGCTGGGGCTGGTGGTGGTGGCGTTCCTGATCCGCCGGCTGCGCGGCACCCTGATCCTGTTTTCATCCTGGCAGGTGGCGCTGGCGCTGGCGCCGGTCTGGGCCTTGTACATCTTCCTGATGTTCTGGATCGACGGTCTGGCCCGGCACGCAGCCGACGTCAACCTGCGCTGGCTGCCGATCCTGTCGACAACCCTGGTCTGGCCGCTGTCCGCCGGCCTGCTTGATTCGATCCTCAGCCGCCGCGCGCGACGCAACCGCATGCGGCTGCCATGAGCGCCCCGCTGTGAACTCGCCGGGCTCATCGCGCAGCGGTTTCGACGCGATCAAGAACCTCTACGAAGAAAAACGCACTTTCACCGGTCGCGTCGTATTCGCTGCGGTGCTCTGCCTGCTGATGATCGGCATGCTCGCCGCGCGCCTGATCGACCTGCAGCTGGTCCGCCACGATTACTACTCGACGCGCGCCGACGACAACCGCATGCGGCTGACGCCGATCGCGCCGGTCAGAGGCCTGATCTACGACCGCAACGGCGCCCTGCTGGCGCAGAACCTGCCGAGCTTCGTGCTCGACATCACGCCCGAGCGGGTCCGCAATCTCAACGACACGCTCGAGCGCCTGAAGGCCTATGTGCGCCTCACCGATCAGGACATCGCCCGCTTCCGCGAGCGCATGCGCAAGGGGCCGCGCTATCGCAGCGTCACCCTGCGATCGAACCTGACCGCCGAGGAAGTGGCGCGCTACCAGCTCAATCGCTTCGACTTCGAAGGCGTGGAAGTCAACGCCGGCCTGGTCCGCGATTACCCGCTCGGCGAAAGCGCCGCGCACATCATCGGTTACGTCGGCGGCATCAGCGAAGCCGATTACGCCAGGCTCGAAGCCGCCGATTACGAAGGTCTTTCGCAGATCGGCAAGTCCGGCGTCGAGCGCAGCCACGAGGATCTGTTGCGCGGCGCGCCGGGCACCAAGATCGTCGAGGCCAATGCCGCCGGCCGGCCGCTGCGCGAACTCGAATCGCGGCCCGGCAGCTCCGGCCAGAACCTGTACATGAGCCTCGATGCCCAGCTGCAGCTGGTCGCTGAGAAAGCGCTCGGCGATCTCGATGGCGCGGTGGTGGCGATCGACCCGCGCAATGGCGAAATCTTGGCGCTGGTGTCGAAGCCGGGCTACGACCCGAAGCTGTTCGTAGAAGGTATCGACGCTGCCAGCTATCGCGGCCTGCTCGAGGACAAGAGCCGGCCGCTGTACAACCGTGCGCTGCTCGGCACCTATCCGCCGGGTTCGACGATCAAGCCGTTCATGGCCACCGCGGCGCTGAACTTCAAGACCGTGACGCCGGATACCGGCATCTACTGCTCGGGCTCGATGACCCTGCCCGGCAGCTCGCGCAAGTACCGCTGCCACAAGCGCCAGGGCCACGGCACGGTCAATCTCGACAGCGCTATCGCCAAGTCCTGCGACATCTATTTCTATCAGGCGGCGATGAATCTCGGCATCGACCGCATCGACGAAATTCTCGGCCAGTTCGGTTTCGGCAAGCCCACCGGCATCGACGTGCCGAACGAAAAAGGCGGCCTGCTGCCATCGAAGGAATGGAAACGCCGCGTCTACAAGCAGGTCTGGTTTCCGGGTGAAACGCTGAGCCTCGGTATCGGCCAGGGCTATCTGACCACCACGCCGTTGCAGCTGGCGCAGGGCACCGCCCGCCTGGCAATGCGCGGCCTCGGCTTCAAGCCGCACGTACTGCATGCGATCGCCGATCCGGCCACCGGTGCCATTGCCGGCGTGGCGCCCGAACCACTGCCGCCGTTGACTGGTCAGAGTGCCGAACTTCAGGAGCGGGTGATTCATGCGATGCAGCTGGTGACCATGTTCCCGGGCGGCACCGCCTACCGCGCGTTCAAGGACGCGCCGTACAGTTCGGCCGGCAAGACCGGCACCGCGCAGGTGGTCGGCCTCAAGCAGGAAGAGACGGTGGCGCCGACCTTCGACTCGACGCCCAAGCACCTGCGCGATCACGCGCTGTTCATCGCCTTCGCGCCGGTCGATGCGCCGCGCATCGCCATTGCCGTGATCGCCGAGCACGCTGGTCACGGCGGTTCGGTGGCAGCACCGGTCGCCCGCCAGATCATGGATCAGTACCTGCTCGGCAAGGTGCTGTACAACGAGGACCCGGCCGGAGCGGCAGCAGCGGCAGCTGCGGCGGCCGACCCGGCGCTGGAAGCCGAGGAAGGCGTGCCGACCGAAGATGAAGAGCCGCCTCCTGCCACCCCACCGCCGGCGGCGACACCGCGATGAATACTTCTGTCATCAGCCGCGCCCCGAACCAGTCGGTCAGCCTCGCCGATCGCCTGATCCGCGTGCACATCGACCTGTGGCTGATGCTGCTGCTGCTGGTGCTCGGCGTGGTCGGCCTGCTGGTGCAGTACTCGGCCAGCGGTCATTCGATGGCGGTGGTGCTCAATCAGGCGGAACGACTCGGCATCGGCTTCGCGGTGATGATCGTCGCGGCCCAGGCGCCGCCGGAGTTCTATCGTGCAGCCGCACCCTGGCTGTACGGCTTCGGCGTGGTGATGCTGGTGGCGGTGCTGGTGCTCGGCGATCACGCCAAGGGCGCGCAGCGCTGGCTTGATCTCGGCGTGCTGCGCTTCCAGCCGTCGGAAATCCTCAAGCTGGCGATGCCGATGGCGGTCGCCGCCTGGCTGCACACCCGGACGCTGCCGCCGAAGATTTCGACCATCCTGATCACCCTGGCGATCATCGGCGGCCCGACTGTGCTGATCGCCATGCAGCCCGATCTCGGCACCGCGATGCTGGTGCTGGCCGCCGGCGTGCTGGCACTGTATTTCGGCGGCCTCGGCATTCGCTGGATCCTGATGGTGATCGCCGCGATGGCCGCCGCCGCGCCGCTGCTGTGGCTGAAGCTGCACGACTACCAGAAGAATCGCGTGCTGACCTTTCTCGATCCGGAACGCGATCCGCTCGGTACCGGCTATCACATCACCCAGTCGAAGATCGCCATCGGCTCCGGCGGCCTGTTCGGCAAGGGCTGGCTGGCCGGCACCCAGGCGAAGCTCGATTTCCTGCCGGAATCGCATACCGATTTCATCTTCGCGGTCTATTCCGAAGAACTCGGCCTGCTCGGCGAAGCGGTGCTGATGGCGCTCTACGCAGCGATCGTCGGCCGCGGCCTGTACATCGCCCTGCGTGGCCAGGACAGTTTCCAGCGCCTGCTCGCCGGCTCATTGGCGATGACCTTCTTCATCTACGTATTCATCAACATGGGCATGGTCATCGGCCTGCTGCCGGTGGTCGGTGTACCGCTGCCGCTGGTGAGCTTCGGCGGCACTTCGGCGGTCACCCTGCTGGCCGGCTTCGGCATGCTGATGTCGGTCTACACGCACCGCAAACTGCTATCCAACTAGGGCCTGTTAACAATTACTTTGATCGCTGCGGCGGAGGTCATTTCTGCGCAGTGCAACGAACGAGGAGCGGCCAATGGCCGACCCATTGGCGCGACGAGAGAGGCAGCAATGCGCAGAAATGGCCCCGCCCCTTCGGGTTGCGGCCGAAAAACCGCCGGGACTTCGGTGCGAACCTTGACCATAGGTAGGCTATGGCCTGCGGTTCGCACCTCGCCCGGCGGCTTTTTGACCTGCAACGCAGCGACCAAAGCAATTGTTAGCAGGCCCAAGGAGCCCTTGATGCTGACTCGACTCCTCCCGTGCGCACCGCTGATCCTGGTGCTGTTCGCTGGCGCCGCCAGTTCGCCAGCCATGGCCGACTACGCGCATCACCCGAAAACACCGCTGCTGCTGAAGACGCTGCACGACGATTACGGGTTTTCCGCCGAAGATCTCGACGTGGTCAAGGCCGCGCTCGATGAAGCCAAGAAGCTGCCGAAGCTGATCGAGAAAGAGGTCAACAACAAGGAAGCCGGCGGCCCGAAACCCGAGGATCAGCCTAACTATCTACCGGACTGGAACGCCTACCAGCCGATCCACGTCAACGCCCGCAACATCACCAACGGCGTCCGCTACCTGCGCGACAACGCCGAGTGGTTCGCCCGCGCCGAAGCCGAATTCGGCGTGCCGCCGACGGTGGTCGCCGCGATCATGGGCGTGGAAACCAAGTACGGGACCTATTCCGGCAAGTACCGGGTACTCGATGCGCTGGCGACCCAGGGCTTCGATCATCCCCGCCGCGCGCCGTTCTTCTTTTCCGAGCTGACCGAGTTCTTCGCTTTCGCCCGCGACGCCAGCCGCAAGCCGGCCGAGCTGCTCGGCTCCTACGCCGGGGCAATGGGCTACGCGCAGTTCATGCCGAGCAACTACCGCTGGCTGGCGCTGGACTACGACAATGACGGCAAGCGCGACCTCTGGAGCGGCCCCGACGCGATCGGCAGCATCGCCCACTACCTGACCCGCTACGACCCGAAGCGTGCCTGGCGTCGCGGCGAACCGCTGGTGGTTCCGGCCACCGCGGACAGCGCGCCGGCCGAAGGCTTTCCGCGTAACGGAAAATTCGCCGATCAGACCATCGCTACGCTGCGTGCCGCTGGCGTGCAGGCGGCGATCGCCCTGCCGGACGAAACGCCGGTCGGCCTGGTGCAGCTGCGCCGTGGCCAGATCACCGAGTACTGGGTGGCGCTGCCGAATTTCTACGCGATCCAGACCTATAACCCGCGCATCTTTTATGCGATGGCCGTCACCCAGCTCGCCAATGCGCTGGCCGAGGCACAGTCCGAGAGTGCCGCCCGATGATCCGATGCGCTGACTCACGCCTGCCATCCTTGGCGCAGCCTCGTGCCCTCATCGGACCCCGGCCCGGCCATCCTTGGCCGGGCGTTCGGACGCGCAGCGGGCAGTGCCCGCAAAGCGCGCGTCCTCACCCGCGCATCTTCTACGCCATGGCCGTGACCCAGCTCGCCAATGCGCTGGCCGACGCGCAAGCCGCCGAGCACGCGGCGCGATGAGGGTCTGGAAGGCGCTGGTCGGCGCATCTGTCCTGCTGCTGGCTGCCTGCGCCACCGAAGCTCCGCGCCGTTATCCGGCTCCCGCACCCGCACCCAGCCCCGGTTCCAGCCGCGTGCCGCGAACCACGACGCCGGCCCAGAAGACGCCGGGCCGGACAACAACGGCATTGCCTCCGGCACCGGCTGGCGAGAAGGATCGCCCGCCGTCCGCAAACGAGATTCCGGCCAACGTCGGCGATATTCCCGATGCCGTGCCGGAGTCGGTGGAGAAGAGCCGCTACGGCAACCCCGAGTCCTACGAGGTGTTCGGCGTCCACTACGACGTGCTGCAGGACGCCGCCGGCTTCAAGGAACGCGGCCACGCCTCCTGGTACGGCAAGAAATTCCACGGCCGGCGCACGTCCAGCGGCGAGACCTACGATATGTTCGCGATGAGCGGCGCGCACAAGACGCTGCCGATTCCGACCTATGCCCGGATCACCAATCTGTCGAACGGCAAGAGCGTGGTCGTCCGCATCAATGATCGTGGACCGTTCCACTCCGGCCGCATCGTCGATCTGAGCTACTCCGCCGCGCACCGCATCGGCATCATCGGCGACGGTTCCGCCGAGGTGGAACTGGAAGTGGTCGACGCCACCGGCCGCACGCTGGTTGCGGCCAATCCGCCGGCCGCGTCGGTGCCGGCAGCGAAGCCGGCCGTGGTCGCCGAAATGAAGCCGCTGCCGCCCGGCCCGCCGATAGCCTTGCAGGTCGCCCGCAAGATCCAGCCGCGTTTCCTGCAGGCCGGTTCGTTCAGCGATTCCCGCAATGCGGCGACGTTCCGCGAGCATCTGGCGATCGCCGGCATCAAGCCGCTGCTGATGAAAAGCGAGACCCGCAACGGCCAATGGCTGTATCGCGTGCTGGTCGGCCCGTTCGCCGATGCGGCAGCGTTGGAAGCCATGCGCCGCAAGCTCGCCGACGGCGAGACCCGCACCATCCCGGTCAGCGAATGAACCGATCACCGATGCTGCGCTGCGTCATCGAATCTGCTGCGCTACCATTTCGCCGCTCGGGCAGCCCTCGTCCGAGCCCGTTTCTCCTGTTGTATTGCCTAAGTCAGCTCGAATTCCCCGGATGAACCTCCCGTTCCGCTTTGCCCGCAATCTGCTTCTGGTCGCCACGACCGTCATCGTCGCTGCAGCGCCCGCGCGCGCGGTCACCATCCCGGAAGCTCCGGCGATCGAGGCGAAGGCCTACGCGCTGCTCGATTTCGACAGCGGCGAGCTGCTGGCCGGCAATAATCCGGATGCCAGGGTCGAGCCGGCGTCGATCACCAAGGTGCTGACCACCTACGTCGCCTTCGACGAAATCCGCAAGGGCCGCCTGAAACTCGACGACACCGCGCTGATCAGCGAGAAGGCCTGGCGCCAGGGCAAGGATTCCAGCGAATCGCGGATGTTCCTGACCCTGGGCAGCCGGGTGAAGATCGAGGATCTGCTCCGCGGCATCATCATCGTCTCTGGCAATGATGCGTCGATCGCGCTCGCCGAACATCTGGCCGGCAGCGAAGAAGCCTTCGCCGATCTGATGAACGCCGCCGCCAAGAAGCTCGGCATGACCAACAGCCATTTCGTCGACGCCAGCGGCCTGCCGGACCCGGAGCACTACACCACCGCCCGCGACCTGGCGATCCTCGGCCGCGCGCTCATCAAAGAGTTTCCCGAGTACTACAAGATGTACTCGGAGCGCTCGTTCAAGTACGGCATCGATCACGCTCAGGAAAACCGCAACGGTCTGTTGATCAAGGACCCGAGCGTCGACGGCATCAAGACCGGCCATACCAGTGCCGCCGGCTACTGCCTGCTGACCTCGGCGAGCCGCGACGGCCGCCGCCTGATTTCCGCCGTCATGGGCGCCCAGACCTGGGCCTATCGCGAACAGGCCAGCCTCGAACTGCTGAACTGGGGTTTCCGCTTCTATGAAACCGCCAGCCTGTTCGGCCCGGCCGCCGCCGTCGGCACGATCAAGGTCTACAAGGGCGCCGCCAGCGAAGTGCAGGTCGGCACCCTGGAACCGGTGCGCCTGACCTTCCCGCGCGGCTCGAAGGAAACGATGCAGGTGCAGAACGAACTGTCACCGCGGGCGATCGCGCCGATCGCGCCGGGCGCAGTACTCGGCAAGGCCACGATCAGCGTCGACGGCAAGGTGCTGAAGACCGTCGACCTGGTCGCCCTGACCGAGGTTCAGAGCGGCGGTTTCTGGCGTCGCCTGATCGACCAGATCAAGCTCTGGATCGGCTTCTGAGCCCCGCCCGCCTCTCAGCCTGACCGACACCCATGAGCGACGACGAAGCCACCAAGACGCCCGCAGGACTCACTTATCCCTGCGAGTTTCCGCTGAAGATCTTCATTCGCCCGGATGAGGAAACGGCGACGCGGATCACGCAGGTGGTGCAGGCGCTGCTGGCGCCCGGCGCCGAGATCACCACCGCGCGCCGGCTGTCCAGCGGCGGCAAGTATCTGGGCCTGACCCTGAACTTCACCGCCGAAGACGCCGAACAGCTCGACCGCGTGATCAAGGCGGTGACCAGCGACCCGGGCGTGATCCTGGCGCTGTGAACACGATCGCCGTCCGGGAACTCGGCCGGCGCGACTACAGCTCGGTTTACGACGAGATGCGCGCCTTCACCGCGGCGCGCACTCCGGAAACGCGGGACGAACTCTGGCGGGTCGAGCATCCGCCGGTATTCACCCAGGGCCAGGCCGGCAAGCCGGAGCATCTGCTGAACCCCGGCGACATTCCGGTCGTGCAGAGCAACCGTGGCGGCCAGGTCACCTATCACGGCCCCGGCCAGGTGGTGATCTATGTACTGGTCGACATCGCCCGGCGCGGTTACGGCATCCGTTCGCTGGTGACCCGGCTGGAGGACGCGATGATCGCCACGCTGGCCAGCTACGGCATCACGGCGGCGGCGCGAACCGATGCGCCCGGTGTCTATGTCAGCGGCGTTTTCGATGACGGCCTGGGCCCTCGCCCCGGCAGCCGCAAGATCGGCAGCCTCGGGCTGCGCATCAGCCGCGGCTGCAGCTATCACGGCCTGTCGCTGAACGTGGCGATGGATCTGGCGCCGTTCTCACGCATCAATCCCTGCGGTCTGCTCGACATGCGCATGACCCAGGTTGCCGACCTTGGCGGACCGGCCGATTGCTCGTGCGTCGAAACCGATCTGATTGCTGCACTTCGCACCAAGCTCTGAACCCTGCAGCAATAGCGGGCGGACGCTTCACGGGGAACCAATCGCGGTGCGGGGCCTCCAATGCGGGAGTCATCGCGTATAGTTTCAAGTCTGTTTCAATCCTCCTTCGATAGCCCGTTTCGATGAATCCGGACACTTCCGACACGCTGGTTCGCGTTCGATCACTGCGTTTCGCATTCGGTCCGCGCGTGATCTACGACGGCATCGATATCGACATCGTGCGTGGCAAGGTCACGGCCATCCTCGGCCCGAGCGGTACCGGCAAGACCACTTTGCTGCGCCTGATCGGCGGTCAGTGGAAGCCGGATGCCGGCAGCATCGAATTCGACGGCATCAACGTTCACCGGCAATCGCGCAGCGAGCTGTTCGAGCTGCGCAAGCGCATGGGCCTGCTGTTCCAGAGCGGTGCGCTGCTGACCGATCTCAGCGTCTTCGAGAACGTCGCCTTCCCGCTGCGCGAACACACCCAGCTGCCGGAATCTATGATTCGCGATCTGGTGCTGATGAAGCTCGAAGCGGTCGGCCTCCGCGGCGCTGCGGCGCTGTATCCCGAACAGATTTCCGGCGGCATGGCGCGCCGGGTGGCACTGGCCCGCGCGATCGCGCTGGAGCCGGACATGGTCATGTACGACGAACCGTTCACCGGCCAGGACCCGATCTCGATGGGCGTGCTGATCCGGCTGATCCGGGGCCTGAACCAGGCGCTGGGGCTGACTTCGGTGATCGTCTCTCATGACGTCGACGAAGTGCTGTCGATTTCCGACTACGTCTACGTGGTCTCCGGCGGCAAGGTGCTCGATCACGGCACGGCGGACGCGATCCGGGCCTCGAAATCAGCACTGGTGCAGCAATTCCTGAAGGGTGAGTCCGATGGCCCGGTGGCCTTCCACTACAAGTCGTCGACCACCTATGCGGACGATCTGATGGCGGGGCGCGCATGAAATTCCTCAGCCCGGTCACCGATGCGGTCAGCGGCCTTGGCCGCGCCACGTTGTTCCTGCTGACCATTCTCGCCAGCATTCCCGGCGCGCTGCTGCGGCCGCGCCTGATCATTCAGCAGATCTACTCGGTAGGCGTGCTGAGCCTGATCATCATCGTCGTCTCCGGCAGCTTCATCGGCATGGTGCTGGCGCTGCAGGGCTATCGAACGCTGGTGAATTTTGGCGCTGCATCGAGCCTGGGCGTGCTAGTGGCGCTGTCGATCATTCGCGAACTGGGCCCCGTGGTCACCGGCCTGCTGTTCGCCGGCCGCGCTGGCTCGGCGCTGGCGGCCGAAATCGGCTTGATGAAAGCCACCGACCAGCTGTCCGGCATGGAAATGATGGCGGTCGACCCGATCAAGCGCGTGATCGCGCCGCGCTTCATCGCCGGCCTGATCGCGATGCCGTTGCTGGTGTCGATCTTTTCGATGATGGCCATCGGCATCGCCGGCGGTCACGCGATCGGCGTCGAGCTGCTCGGCGTCGACGACGGCTCCTATTGGTCGCAGATCAATCAGGCGATGCACGGCGGCGATATCCGCGACATGCTGATCAAGTCGGCTGTCTTCGGCCTCGCGATCAGCTGGATCGCCGTCTACCAGGGCTATCACGCAGCGCCGACTTCCGAAGGCGTTTCACGCGCCACGACCTCCACCGTGGTGGTGTCGTCGCTGGCGATCCTGGCGCTGGATTTCGTGCTCACCGCCTTCATGTTCCGTTAAGCGACCCAAGACCAGACTGGACCCTCATCATGCAATCAAGAAGCCTTGAACTCCTGGTCGGATTTTTCGTGTGCCTCGGCATCTCGGCGGTGTTCGTGCTGACGTTCCGCGTTGCCAGCCTCGATTCGGTTGGTGACAGCGGCAGCAGCTACAAGATCACCGCGAAATTCGAGAACACCGGCAGCCTCGCGCGCGGCGCTTCGGTGAAACTGTCCGGCGTGCGGATCGGCCGGGTTCGCGACATCGGCATCGACCCGGAAACTTTCCAGGCCGTGGTCACCATGGAAATCGACGGCAGCCGCAACAATATTCCGAGTGATTCGAATCTGAAGATCCTGACCGCCGGCCTGCTCGGCGAGCAATACGTCGGCCTGGAACCGGGCGGCGATCCCGAGCCGTTGAAGAACGGCAGCGAGATCACCTTCACCCAGTCCGCGCTGGTGCTGGAAAACCTGATCGGCCAGTTCCTGACCTCGTTCACGCAGAAGGAACCGGCCGCCGCAAAGAAGTCCGAAGAGCCCGTCGAACCCAAGGCCGAAGCCCCCGCTCCGGCAAAGTGAACTCACAGCAGCCTATCCGTTGGAGCACCCCATGTTGAAGAAATTCCTGACCCTGATCCTCGGCTTCGGCCTTGCTGCGCAAGTGGCGGCGGCGCCTGCGGCAACCACGCCGGATACCGCGCTGAAGGGCACCACCGAGCAGCTGCAGAAGCTGATCCAGGCGAACTACAAGGCTTACCGCGCCGATCTGCCGAAGTTCTACAAGGCCGTCGACGAAGTCGTGGTGCCGCGCTTCGATGTTCCCTACATCGCCCAGTTGGTGCTGGCCTCCAACTACAAGGCGGCGACCGCGGATCAGCGCAGCCGTTTCGCAGCCGCGTTCAAGAACATGATGGTTCGCGCCTACGCGAACGCCATGCTCGACAACTACAACTCGATCCAGATCGACTGGCTGCCGGTGCGCCTCGGCGAGAACGACAAGACCGCGCTGGTCAACACGACGATGAAGTCGGACAGCGGCAAGGCCTATGCAATCGGCTTCCGCGTGCGCAATGTCGATAACGACTGGAAGGTGTTCGACATCGCCGTCGAGAACATTTCGCTGATCACCAATTTCCGCACGCAGCTCAATGCCGAGATCAAGAAGAACGGTCTTGATTCGGTGATCGAGCGCATGGAGAAGGGCGACTTCATCGAAGCTGCGAAGAAGAACGGCGGAGCCAGCTGATCCTGCCGTGACTGCCAGCATGCAAGTGAACGGTGCGCTTGATTTCAAGCATGTGCCGCAGTGGCTGGACAAGGCCAAGGAACTCGCTGCTGCCGGTGAGCTTGACCTTGCAGGCGTCACCCGAGCCGATTCCGCGGGCCTGGCGCTGCTGCTCGAGCTGACCCGCCGGGCTCAGGCGTTAGGCAAGCCGCTGCAACTGCGCAACCCGCCGGCGCAGTTGGTCGAGCTGTCGCGCTTCTTCGGACTGGACACCCTGCTACGCTTCACTGACAGATAACAATACGTACACCGGGGGCGGCTTCATGAGGTATGCAGGCATTTCGTTGGCACTTGCGGCGCTGCTGGTCAGCGGTTGTGCCCATCACCCGGCCGACAACCCGTCTGACCCGCTGGAACCGGTCAACCGCGTCGTCTTCAAGATCAACGAAACCGCCGACAAGTACGCGCTGCGGCCGATCGCCAAGGGTTACGTGTACATCACGCCGGCGCCGATCCGTACCGGTATCGGCAACTTCTTCGATAACCTCGACGAGCCGCGCAACATCATCAACGCGCTGCTGCAGGGCAAGCCGCTGCAGGCCTCGAAGAACCTCGGCCGCCTGGTGCTGAACAGCACGGCTGGCCTGGTCGGTTTCATCGACGTGGCCAGCGAAGTGGGCCTGGCACGTCACGAGGAAGGCTTTGGCCAGACGCTCGGCTACTGGGGTGTCGGCGAAGGCTGGTATCTGATGCTGCCGCTGCTCGGGCCGAGCACCAACCGTGACCTGGTCGGTTTCGTCGTCGATATCCCGACCAAGCCGCTTTGGTACCTCAGCGGCAGCGAGGACGTCTACGCGCTCAGCGCGACCGGCATCAATCTCGTCAACACCCGCGCCAACTATCTCTCAGCCGATTCGATCCTGGAACAGCAGTTCGATCGCTACCTGTTCGTGCGCACCGCCTACCTGCAGCAGCGCTGGAACCTGATCCACGACGGCAATCCGCCGCTGGATGATTTCGAACTGCCGGATGATGAATCCGATGCGCCAGCCGCCGCTGCGCCGGATGCGGATGCACCGGCTGCCAAGAAGCCGGCCGCCACCAAGAAGAAGTAGCGGCCGCTTCAAAGAAAAAGGACGGCGCGGAAACCGCGCCGTCCTTTTTTGTTTCCGGGCCAAGTAGCGCCGGATCGCAGGTACGAGATCCGATCGGGTGTTTTCAGCGCGCAAATGCGCGCGCGTTCTGAAACATCCGGAACCACGGCGTCTTGCCGTCCCACTGCTGCGGCCACCAGCTACCGACGGTGCCGGCGATGGTGCGTTCGGGATGCGGCATCAGGATCGTCACCCGGCCATCGGCGTTGGTGACCGAGGCGATGCCGGCTGGCGAGCCGTTCGGATTCGCCGGATAGCGCGTTGCCACTCGGCCGCGGTTATCGATGTAGCGCATCGCGACACCACCGGCAGCTTCCAGCGCCGCCTGATCGGCCGCGTTGCCGAACTCGGCACGGCCTTCGCCGTGGGCGATGGCGATCGGCATCCGCGTACCCGCCATGCCCTGGAAGAACATCGACTTGCTCTCGGTCAGCTCGACCATCGACCAGCGCGCTTCGAACTGCTCCGAACGATTGCGCCGGAACGCCGGCCAGGCTTCCGCGCCGGGGACGATGCCCTTCAGTGCCGCCATCATCTGGCAGCCGTTGCAGACGCCTAGCGCGAAGCGATCATCCTTGGCCAGGAAGCGCTGGAACTCGTCGCGGGCGCGTTCGTTGAAGAGGATCGAGCGCGCCCAGCCGAGACCGGCGCCGAGCACGTCGCCATAGCTGAAGCCGCCCGCCGCCGCGAAACCGACGAAGCCATCGAGCTGCACGCGGCCTTCGAGGATGTCGCTCATGTGCACGTCGACGGCGTCGAAGCCGGCGGCGTGGAAACCGTAGGCCATCTCGACCTGGCCGTTGACGCCCTGCTCGCGCAGCACGGCAACCTTGGGACGCTTGCCGATCTTTGGAGCAACGGAAGGCTCGAAGGTCAGACGCACGCTCAAGCCCGGATCGGCCATGTCGCCGGCGGCGTCGAACTCTTCGCGCGTGCAATCCGGGTTGTCGCGCAAGGATGCGATGCGATGACTGGTCTCGGCCCAGTTGCGATACAGCGTCTGGACTTCGTTGCTGAACACGGTCTTGCCGCCGTGGTGAATCGTGATCTTTTCATCGGCGCTGGCTTCGCCGATCAGCCCGGCGTGCAGGCCGGCAGCGCGCGCGCTGGCGACAGCGGCGTCGACATCGGCGAGCTTCAGCTGGACGACAAAACCAAGCTCCTCGCAGAACAAGGCTGCGACCGGATCGGGGCCGAGGGCATCAAGTGCGACATCGATGCCGCTGCGGCCGGCAAACGCCATTTCGCACAGCGTGGCGAACAGGCCGCCGTCGGAACGGTCGTGATAGGCCAGCAATTTGCCCTGCGCGTTCATCGTCTGCAGCCAGTCGAACGCTGCCTTCAGCCGCGCGGGATCGTCGAGATCCGGCGCCGTGTCGCCAACCGCGCCGAACACCTGCGCGAGTGCGGAACCGCCCAGGCGGTTCTTGCCGGCGCCGAGGTCGACCAGCATCAGCCGGCTGGCGGCTTCGGCCTTGAGCTGCGGCGTCAGCGTCTTGCGCACATCGGCGACCGGCGCGAATGCGGTGATCACCAGGCTCAGCGGCGAGGTCTGAGTCTTCGTCTCACCGCCGTCCTGCCAGACCGACTTCATCGACAACGAATCCTTGCCGACCGGAATCGCGATGCCGAGCGCCGGGCACAGCTCACGGCCGATCGCTTCGACAGCGTCGAACAGGCGCGCGTCCTCGTCGCCTTGCCCGCAGGCGGCCATCCAGTTCGCCGACAGGCGAATGTCGGACAGCTTGCCGATATGGGCAGCGGCGATGTTCAGCACCGATTCGGCGACGGCCATGCGGCCGCTGGCAGCGGCATCGAGCAGCGCGATCGTCGGGCGTTCGCCCATCGCCATCGCTTCGCCCGTCATCGCTTCGAAACCGGTCGCGGTCACGGCGACGTCGGCAACCGGCGTCTGCCAGGGGCCGACCATCTGGTCGCGCACGGTGAGACCACCGACGGTGCGATCGCCGATGGTGATCAGGAACTGCTTCGAGGCCACGGTGGGGAGTTTCAGCACCCGCTCGGCGGCGTCCTTGATGAAAGCCTTCTGCGCCGCATCGCCAGCCGGCGGATAAGCCAGCGGCGCGCTGACCGGATGCTTGCGCGAGGTCACTCGCTGCATCTTCGGCGGCTTGCCGAGCAGCACCGGCATCGGCATGTCGACCGGCAAGCTGCCGTCGCTGTCTTCGACGATCAACTGCTGCACGGCCGTCGCGGTGCCGACCACGGCGAACGGGCAGCGCTCGCGTTCGCACATCGCCTGGATCACCGCGACCGATTCCGGGGCGATCGCGAGGACGTAACGCTCCTGCGATTCGTTGCACCAGATTTCCATCGGGCTCAGCGCCGGATCGGCGCTCTGCACGTCGCGCAGCTTGAAATGGCCGCCGCGATCGTCGGCATGCACCAGTTCCGGCAGCGCGTTGGAAATGCCGCCGGCACCGACATCGTGGATCGACAGGATCGGGTTCCGTTCGCCGAGCGCCCAGCACTGGTCGGCCACTTCCTGACAGCGCCGCTCCAGTTCCGGGTTGGCGCGCTGCACCGAGGCGAAGTCCAGTTCGGCGCTCGAAGCGCCGGTTGCCATCGACGATGCGGCACCGCCGCCCAGGCCGATCAGCATCGCCGGGCCACCGAGCACGACCAGCTTCGCGCCCTCGACCACCGCCAGCTTTTCGACATGCTGACCGCGGATGTTGCCGTAGCCGCCGGCGATCATGATCGGCTTGTGATAGCCGCGCATGCTGCCGTCTGGCAGCTTCTGCTCGTAGGTGCGGAAGTAGCCGTTCAGCACCGGGCGGCCGAATTCGTTGCTGTACGCAGCGGCGCCGATCGGGCCGTCGAGCATGATCTGCAGCGCGCTGGCGATGCGGGAAGGCTTCCCTAAATCCTGCTCCCAGGGCTGGACGAAACCGGGAATCCGCAGGTTCGACACCGTGAAGCCGGACAGGCCGGCCTTCGGGCGACCACCGCGGCCAGTGGCCGCTTCGTCGCGAATCTCGCCACCGGAGCCGGTTGCCGCGCCTGCGGCCGGCGAGATGCCGGTCGGATGGTTGTGGGTCTCGACCTTCATCAGGATGTGCACCGGCTCGTCGTGCTCGCGCCAGGCGCGATCGCTGTCCGGGAAGAAGCGCATCGCTTGGTGGCCTTCGATCACCGAGGCGTTGTCCTTGTACGCGGACAAGACGCCTTCGGGCGAAGCTTTGTAGGTCAGCTTGATCATGCCGAAAAGCGAGTCCGGCTGGACGGCGCCATCGACGGTGAATTCGGCGTTGAAGATCTTGTGCCGGCAATGCTCGCTGTTGACCTGCGCGAACATCATCAGCTCGGCATCGGTCGGGTTCTTGGCTGCACCCGTGTAGTGAGCGACGAGGTAATCGATCTCGTCCGCCGACAGCGCCAGGCCCCAGTCGCGATTGGCATTGACCAAGGCCTCGCGGCCGCCACTCAACACATCGACCTTGCGCAGGCTGCGGCGCGTGCCGCTGGCGAACACGTGCTGCAGATCGGCAGCTGTAGTCAGCACCGATTCGGTCATCGGGTCATGCAGCTCGGCGAGCGCCGCGGTCGGAAGGCTCGTCACACCATCGAGCAGATAGAGGCGTCCGCGTTCGACGCGCTTGACGCCCTTCAGCCCGCAGACCTTGGCGATGTCGGTGGCCTTGCTCGCCCAGGGGCTCAGCGTGCCGAGGCGCGGCACGATGTAGAGCATCGCGTCGGCAGTGGGGAGCTGAGCGGTCGATGCATCAAGCAGCTTGCACAGCGCAGCTTCATCGACGCCCTCATCATCGTCTTGGGCATCGACCATGAAGAACTCGACGGCGCGCACACCGCTGACCGCTGGCGAATGGCTTGCCAGGCTGGCGCGCAGGCGCTCGATGCGGAACGCGGACAGCGCGGTACCACCGGACAGGATGTGCAGGCTCATTCCAGAAATTCTCTATTTCAGTTGACGTGACGCCAGTCGAGGCCGGCGTCCTGGTGGGCGCAGACCAGCCAGTCAGGCTGCGCGCCAAGCACTTCGGAAGCCGCAGCCAGCGCGTGCTCCGGGGTGTTGTTGGTTTCGGAAAGATGGGTCAGCACCAGGTGCTGAAGCCGGGAAATATCGAGACTGCCGAGCAGCTCGGCGGCCTGGGCGTTGCTCAGATGACCCTTCGGTCCGGCCACGCGCTGCTTCAGGAATGACGGGTAAGGGCCGTTCAGCAGCATCTGCCGATCGTGGTTGAACTCGAGCAGCAAGGCGTCCAGCCCGGTCAGCGATTCGCGCATGTACGGCGTGACGCTGCCGGCATCGGTGAGCACCCCCACACGGCGACCCTGATGGCCGAACACGTACTGGCAGGGCTCGCGGGCATCGTGCGGCACCGGGTACGGAACGATCTCGAATGCGCCGAGGGTGATCGGCCGATGCGGGCTCAAGGTACGCACCCATTCCTCCGGCGCCGCTTTCCATGCCGCGCGGGTGCCGGCGGTCAGCCAGACCGGCAGCTGGTTGCGACGCGCGAGTTTCGCCACGCCGCCGATGTGATCGCCATGCTCGTGGGTGACGATGATCGCGGTCAGATCGCTGGCCATGAGGCCGAGCCGGGCGAGCCTCGCATCGACCTCGACTAGCGGCAGGCCGCAGTCGAGCAGCACGCGGGTATCGCCGGCTTCGACGATCAGCGCGTTGCCCTTGCTGCCGCTGCCGAGATAGGCAAAGCGCATCACGCAACCCCGAACGTGGAAGGCCTAGGACTTATGGTCGCCACCGCCGGTGAACACAGGGAACGGCATGACCTTGCCGGATTCCCCACCGGCCATGATCCGCGCGGCACCGGCCTTGTCGACCTGGTCGATGCGGACGATGGCATGCACCGGCACGAAGGTGCGCGAAACATTGGCAAATTCCGCCTTCAGCTTTTCCTCGCCCGGATCGACGAGGATCGAGCTGCGTTCACCGAAGACGATCTTCTCGATCTCGACGAAACCCATCATCGAACCATGGCTGACCGAGCGCGCGTAGATTTCGTAAACGCTGCCCTGGTTGAGGAAAGTGACGCGGTACAGGCGCTGGGGGGTGCTCATGCTTTACGCGGAACTCGCAGCCCGGAGCAATGGACGGCCGGGACGGGCGCGATTTTCCCATACATCGCGGCCCGCGATCAGCGCCGCGGCCAAATACCGCGCTAGCGCACCAGCCGGAAACAGTTGCGCAGTTCATTGACGAACAACCCCGGCTGCTCGAACGCCGCGAAGTGGCCGCCCTTCGGAACCTCGTTCCAGTAGATCAGGCTCGACATGCAGCGCTCGGCCCAGCTGCGCGGCGCGCGGTAGATCTCCCTGGCGAAGATGCTGCAGCCCACCGGCAGCGCGAGCTGCACGGCGATGAAACCGTCGTGATAGCTCTCCCAGTACAGGCGGGCCGACGATGCGGCGCTATTGCTCAGCCAGTACAACATGACGTTGTCGAGGATCTCGTCGGCCGCCAGCACGCTCAGCGGATCGCCGTTGCAATCCATCCACTTCCAGAACTTCTCGTAGATCCACATCGCCTGGCCGGACGGCGAATCGGCCAGTCCGTAGCCCACCGTCTGCGGCCGCGTCGACTGCTGCTTCGAGTAGCCGGAATCCCAGCGATCGTAGTGCTGCAGCGCGCCGAGCATCGCTGCTTCCTCGGTGCTGAATTTGTTGCCGAGATCGGCCGGCAACACCACCGGCATATTGACGTGGATCGCCGCCAGCCCCTCGGGCCGCAGCGCGCCGAGATTGGTGGTCACCAGCGAGCCCCAGTCACCGCCCTGGGCGACATAGCGGCTGTAACCGAGCCGGCTCATCAGCTCGGCCCAGACGCTGGCGATCTTCTGCACTCCCCAGCCCGCTTTCGGCGGCTTGCCGGAAAAGCCGTAGCCGGGCAACGAGGGAATGACCAGATGGAACGCATCCTCGGCCTTGCCGCCGTGGGCGGTCGGATCGGTCAGCGGGCCGATCACCTTGTGGAACTCGATCACCGAACCCGGCCAGCCGTGAGTCATGATCATCGGCATCGCGTTCTCGTGCTTCGAGCGCACATGCAGGAAGTGGATCGCCACGCCATCGATCTCGGTGGTGAACTGGCCAAGCCCGTTCAGCATCGCTTCGCAGCGCCGCCAGTCGTACTTCGTCAGCCAGTGCTCGACCAGCGCCTTCGCCTGCTCCAGCGGCACGCCCTGCGACCAGTCGCCGACCGTCTCCGGATCAGGCCAGCGCGTCAGCTCCAGACGGCGGCGCAGGTCGACGAGTTGGGATTCGGAGATGGACAGGTGGAAGGGCTGGATGCTGGTGGTCACGAAAGGGCTCCTGGGACGGATGAATTAGTGGGGCAGCGGTTCGGTATCGCGCGTCAGCAGGCGCAGATAGGCGTCGTAGGCGAATACGCGATTGCGGCGGTAGCCGGTCATTTCGCGGACCAGGCCGAGTTCGGTCAGCCGGGCGAAAGCGGTCAGCACGCTGGACCGGGCGATACCGATGGCCGCCGTCGCGTGCACGGCGTTGGTGACCGGCCGGGTGCGGAGATGCCGGTGCAGTGCCAGCGCGGTAGCGGACATCCGTCCCAACGCCGGCAGGCGGGCGCGATCGGCATCGAACAGGGCAACGATCTGGCGGGCGGTATCGCAGGCTTCGGCGGCGGTGTTGACGACGCCGCGCAGGAAAAAGCGCAGCCAGCCCTCCCAGTCGCCATGCGTCCGCACGCGGCTGAGTCGGTCGTAATACTCGCTGCGATTGGTCTTGAAGTGCAGGCTCAGGTACAGCAGCGGGTACTGCAGCACTCTGGCTTCAACCAGCAGCAGGGCGATCAGCAGACGACCGAGACGACCATTGCCATCCAGGAACGGGTGAATGGTCTCGAACTGCACGTGTGCGAGCGCGGCCTTGATCAGCGGCGGGGTCTGCGGGTCATGCAGGAAGGTCTCGAACGAGCCGAGACAGTCCATCAGCTGTTCGGGCGGCGGCGGCACGAACACCGCATTGCCGGGCCGGGTTCCACCCAGCCAGTTCTGGCTGCGTCGGAATTCTCCCGGCTGCTTCGTCGCTCCGCGACCGCTGGCCAGCAGCACCGCGTGCATTTCCCGTAGCAGGCGCAAGGACAACGGCAGCGTGTTGAGACGATCCAGCCCGTGATTCAGCGCCCGGACATAGCAGGACACTTCCTCGACGTCGTCTTCTGGCACGCCTGGCGCTTCGTCCAGTTCGTGGATCAGCAGATCGGAGAGCGATGACTGCGTGCCTTCGATCTGCGACGACAGCACGGCTTCCTTGCGCACGTACTGGTAGAGCAGCAGTTGCGGATCCGGCAGCGCGCTGGCCAGGCCATCCAGCCGGCCGAGCAGGCGATTGGCCTCTTCGAGCAGCGCCAGCAGTTCGGTATCGAAAGCGAGTGAGGGTTGCGGCGGCAACGGCGGCGGGATGAAAGCGCGATAGCTTTCTCCCGTCGTGTTGCATAGCTGATAGCGCCCAAGCCGGGAGTCCATCGCGATCGCTCAAGTCATCACATGAGCTCACATGGTGAATTCTTGTGACGACTTTTTCAATAAAGTCGTCACAAGACAATCAAAATGCCGCTCTTGCGATGTCTTGCCTCACTCCCGCCGATAAACCTCCGCCCCCGCCGCCTTGAACTCGGCGGCCTTGTCGGCCATGCCATGTGCCAGGGCGTCGGCGGCGTCGAGCTTCTGCTGGGCCGCGTAGTCACGCACGTCCTGGGTGATCTTCATCGAACAGAAGTGCGGGCCGCACATCGAGCAGAAATGAGCGAGCTTGGCCCCTTCCTGCGGCAGGGTTTCATCGTGGAATTCCTTGGCTTTCTCGGGATCGAGGCCGAGATTGAACTGGTCTTCCCAGCGGAATTCGAAGCGCGCCTTGCTCAAGGCGTTGTCGCGCACCTGCGCCGCCGGATGGCCCTTGGCGAGGTCGGCGGCGTGAGCGGCGATCTTGTAGGTGACGATGCCGACGCGGACATCGTTCTTGTCCGGCAGGCCCAGATGCTCCTTCGGCGTGACGTAGCAGAGCATCGCGGTGCCGAACCAGCCGATCATCGCCGCGCCGATGCCCGAGGTGATGTGGTCATAGCCCGGAGCGATGTCGGTGGTCAGCGGCCCGAGTGTGTAGAACGGCGCTTCGTCGCAGTCTTTCAACTGCTTCTCCATGTTCTCCTTGATCAGGTGCATCGGCACGTGGCCGGGGCCTTCGATCATCACCTGCACGTCGTGCTTCCAGGCGATCTGGGTCAGCTCGCCGAGCGTTTCCAGTTCGCCGAACTGGGCCGCGTCATTGGCATCGGCGATCGAGCCAGGACGCAGGCCGTCGCCGAGGCTGAACGACACGTCGTAGGCCTTCATGATTTCGCAGATGTCTTCGAAATGCGTGTACAGGAAGTTTTCCTGGTGATGCGCGAGGCACCACTTGGCGAGGATCGAACCTCCGCGGCTGACGATGCCGGTGACCCGCTCGGCGGTCAGCGGGATGTACTGCAGGCGCACACCGGCGTGGATCGTGAAGTAGTCGACGCCCTGCTCGGCTTGTTCGATCAAGGTGTCGCGGAAGATTTCCCAGGTCAGGTCTTCGGCCTTGCCATTGACCTTCTCCAGCGCCTGGTAGATCGGCACCGTGCCGATCGGCACTGGCGAGTTGCGGATGATCCACTCGCGGGTTTCGTGGATGTTCTTGCCGGTGGACAGATCCATCACCGTGTCGCCGCCCCAGCGCGTCGACCAGACCATCTTCTCGACTTCCTCGGAGATCGACGAGGTGACCGCCGAGTTGCCGATGTTGGCGTTGATCTTCACCAGGAAGTTGCGGCCGATGATCATCGGCTCCAGTTCCGGGTGGTTGATGTTGGCCGGGATGATGGCGCGGCCGCGGGCGATTTCGCTGCGGACGAATTCCGGCGTGATCACTTCCGGAATGCTGGCGCCGAAGCTCTGGCCGGCGTGGCGCTTCAGGTAACCGGCGGCCTGGTAGCTGTCGTGCAGCTCCTGCACGCGGATGTTCTCGCGGATGGCGACGAACTCCATTTCCGGCGTGATGATGCCCTGACGCGCGTAGTGCATCTGGCTGACGTTGGCACCCTTCTTCGCGCGCAACGGCTTGCGGATATGACTGAAGCGCAAGGCTGCGGTCTTGTCGTCGGCGGCGCGGATGCGGCCGAAGATCGAGGTCGGACCTTTCAGTTCCTCGGTGTCGTTGCGCTCGGCAATCCAGTTCGCGCGCAGCGGCTCCAGGCCCTTCATCAGATCGATGCGGACCTCCGGATCGGTGTACGGACCGGCGGTGTCGTAGACGGTGAGCGGCGGATTGGCGACTTCGCCCGCATCGCCTTCCTTGCTGTTGTGCAGCCTAGTCGGCGTCTGGATGATTTCGCGCATCGGCACCCGGATGTCCGGACGTGAGCCTTCGACATAGACCTTGCGGCTCTTGGCGAACGGCTCGCGAACCTCGGCGCTCAGTTCATCGGCGCGGGTCTGGGTCAGCGCATCGACTGCGGATTTCGGGACGGCACTCATGAGTCTTCCTCGGTCATATCGACGGGAAGACGCGGCAGCACGCGCAAATGCGCGGCAGGCCGCAAGCCTTCCCTACGCCGGGCTCCGATAACGTCAGGAGGCCGCGGCCAGGTTCCAAGGGTTTGCTCTCAGCCCGCCGCGTCGATCAGATGATCGCCACCGCCGGCACCCCCAGCTTGTTGGCGCGACGATAGGCCAGCGAGCGCGCTGCGGCAAGCTGGATGGACGGCTTGGCTATTTCCAGCCTAGAACTTCATAGCCCTGATCGCGCAAGCAACGGTCGACATAGGACTTGTACAGCGGGCTTGGCCCGGACGAGCTGAACATGCCGCTGATCAGACCCTGCGCGCCACCACCGGCCGCACCGGCTGCCGCACCGCGTCCGGCATTGCCGAGCACCGCACCCACAGCCGCACCGGTCGCGGCACCGACGGCAGCGCCGACGCCGGTCGATTTCGCCACCGCACCCGCCTGCGGATCATCGACATTCGCCGCATCCGCCTTGCGCCGGCAATCCTGGATCGCGGCGTCGCCGGCGGCCTTGCCGCTCTGGTTCAGGGTCTGGTTCGGGTACAGCACCGGCCGCGACGCGGCGCAGCCGCCGAGACCGGCGAGCAGCAAGCAGGCAACAGACATCCGGAACGTGTTCATCGGCGGGCACCGTATCGATTTGACGTGAATGATGCCCTTCGCCGGATCCACATGATCAAGCCGGCGTCTGGGCCAGGAACCACAGGCCGACATAAACCCGCGGATCGATGCGCTTGCCGGCTGCCGCCTGGGCAGCGAGCCAGGGCTGGATCGAAACGATCGGCACCCGATGCACGGTGATGTTCTCGCCTTCCACACCGCCGCCGTCATGGATGCGCTCGAGCCGCGTCGCAACGTAGAAATGCAGCAGCTCGGAGGACATGCCGGGCGCGGTCGGGCCGGTCAGGATGTGCTGGATCTTTCCGGCGCGGTAGCCGGTTTCCTCCTCCAGTTCACGCAGTGCGGCGGCTTCGAAATCCTCGTCGGCGAACGCGGCTTCGTCGCCGACGATACCGGCCGGCAGTTCGATGCAGGCCGACTGCAAGGGCACCCGGTACTGCTCGACCAGCACCAGTTCACCGTCATCGGTCCGCGCAGCGATGAACGCGGCACCGCGCGCATGCGGCCGTGACACGTACTCCCAGGTGTCATTGCGGAGCAGGCGCAGGAAGCGGCCTTCGTGCAGGGTTTCGATGGTCATTTCTTCGGGCTTTCCTGCGGGCTTTCCTGCGGGCTCAGCGACGGTAGCCGTTGACGAAGCGCCAGATCAGGCCGGTGGCGGCGATGTCCTGGGAAGTGACGCCGAAGATGGTCGACTCACCCCCCGGCCAGGCGTGACCGCCGCCGGTCAGGGTGTAGAGCTGCAGCTGGGTGCCGGCCGTGCAGCCGGTCCGTTCCTGCAGTTCGACGGTGGTGCCGTCGCGCTCGGCATCCGGAATCGGGGTGGTCAGCACTTCGCCGTTGCAGTGCTGCTGCGCGGTCCAGAAATCGAGGGTGCTGGCGGCCGATCTCACCCCGTTGTCGAACTGACCGAGCAGCCCGTTGTACGGGACGATCAGATCGGCGGTGCCGAGGAAATAGACTTTCGCGCGCTGCTTCGCCGGGAAGCAGACCGCCGCCTGGCTGGACCGCAGCGCCGCTGAAACGATGCCGAACGCGGCGATCTTGTCGGACAGATCGCAGGCCAGGCGCTCGGCCATGAAACCGCCGCTAGAAAAGCCGGCCGCGTAGAAACGGCGAGCATCGACGCCGCCATCGGCCACCAGCTTGTCGATCAGCGCCGAGATGAACGGCACGTCCTGATCACCCAGGCCGGATGGATCGTCCTGCCAGCTGCCGCCGATCGCTTCCGGCATCACGGCCCAGAAACCCTGGGTCAGCACGTATTCGGAGACCCGGGTCAGATTCGCCATCGATTCCGGCGCAGTTAGCGAGGGATGCAGCAGGATCAGCACCGGCGCATTGCTGGAGGACACCGTCGGTCGCATCACCACGTAGCGCCGCTGGCGGCCATTGACGTCGAGGCTCATCGAGGTCGCCGTGGTGCCGTCAGCCACCCGGATCACGCCGACGCCGTCACTGACCGTGCTGCTGCCGATCGGCGCGTCGGTAATCAGGTAGCCGCTGACCGGATCGATGCTGCCGCTCGGTACCGATGGCGTTTCGCCGCCGCCATCGCCATCGCCATCGCCGACTACGGGTTCACTGCTTCCTGTACAGGCCGTCAATGCACCGATCAGCAGAATCGCGGCCCACTTGAACTGAAAAGATCTCACAACGCTCCCCGATGGATGACGCCTTCTTGATTTTTCTGGGGCTGCGCGGACCGGTTCAGATCACGGCAGCATCTGGCGGATGAAGGCCTGACAATCGCTATTGTCCATGTATCGCGGCACGGCGTACGTCCAGTGCGCTTCGCTGAGTGCCTTGCCAGTGATCGCGGGGATATCCGAAGCCTTCAATTTCTCGACCTGAGTCGGGATGCCAAAGTCGGCGTTGAGCTTGCGGACATGGGCGATGAAGGCATCGGCAAGCTGCGTCTCGCTTTCGCCGCCGTGCTTCAGGCCGCTGACCTCGGCCAGTTTGGCGAGGCGTGGAATGCATTCCGGCTTCGAGAAATCGAGCACCCGCGGCAGCACCACGGCGTTCGCGAGGCCGTGGGGCATGTGGTAGTAGGCACCGAAGTTGTGGGCGATCGCGTGCACGTAGCCGACACCGGCGGTGGTGAACGCGACACCGGCCTTGAACGAGGCCACGGCCATGTTCTGGCGCGCTTCGATGTTGCCGCCGTCGGTCACCGCGGTCGGCAGGTTCTGCATGATCAGCCGCGTCGCATCGAGCGCTTCGGCGTCGGTCATCGGCGTGTGGTTGCGCGAGATATAGGCCTCCACCGCGTGGGTCAGCGCATCCATGCCGGTGGCGGCAGTGATGTGCGCCGGCAGGCCGGTCATCAGCGCGCCATCGAGCGCGGCGCCGATCGGCACCAGCTTCGGGTCCATGATCGCGAACTTGCGGGTGGTCGATGGATCCGACACCACGGCGGCGATCGTCACTTCCGAACCGGTGCCGGCGGTGGTCGGCACCGCGTACAGCGGCATCGGCTTGAAGAACACCCGCATCAGGCCGGCCATGTGGACGATCTTGTGCGGATTGCGCGCGCGCGCCGCGATCACTTTCGCGGCATCGATCGAGGAACCGCCGCCGATCGCCAGGATCGCCGTGCAGCCTTCGCGCTTGAGCATCGCCAGGCCGGTTTCGATCTGATCGATCGTCGGGTTCGGCAGCACGCCGTCATAGACGACGTAACGCACACCCAGCTCGGTCAAGCGGTCCTGCATGGCTTTAAGCAGGCCGAGCTTGACCAGCATGCCGTCGGTGACGATCAGCAGGTTCTTGACGCCGGTGCGCTTGGCGATGTGATCGCAGAGCTGCAGCGAGGAACCGGGGCCGCTGAACAGTTCCGGCGTGCGGAAGGTCAGCAGCTTGGTCGACCACTTCAGCAGGAACTGAAAGATCTTGAAGACGAAAACCTGGATCGAGAAAGGAATCATGCGGCTTCTCCGAGTACGGCAATCTGAATTGTTTCTGGCGATGCGGGCTGATCGCGCGGGCGCAAAGGTGACACGTCAAGCCTGACTTCGGCCACAGGTCGCTGAAAACAATGTTGCTTACTGTTGTGCCACTCCTGCGCGATGGCGTGATTTCGAGCCATCCACCTTCACAGTCGCGTTATCTGCCCGCCACGGCAACGACACCTCCGCTGGCCACCATGCCCCCTCATTCGATCCTGCTTGGGGAGTCAGAACATGGTCATGAACATCGATAAGGGATTCAGGCTGGCGGCGATTGCCGCCGTGTTGGTCAGCACCCACGCGGCTGCGGCGACGACGCTCGAAGGCCGCGCCGTATTGCCCGCCCTCACCTTCTCCGCCGGGCCGACCTCCGGCCAGTACATCGGCAGCGCGCCGATCAACGGCATCACGCCGCCGTTCTTGAACCGCCAGCCAGTGCAGGGTTTCTCGGCGGTGCTGCGCAATGCCGACGGCACGTTCAACGTGATGCCGGACAACGGCTACGGCAGCTTGCAGACCTCGGCGGACTTCAACCTGCGCGTCTATACCGTGCGAACCAACCTCGAAACCGCCAAGGGCGGCGCCGGCACCATCGACGTGCTCGGCAACATCGAACTGCGCGATCCGGATCGCCGCATCCCGTTCGCGATCGTCAACCACTTCTCCGAAGCGCGCGTGCTGACTGGTGCCGATTTCGACATCGAATCGATGCAGCGCGCGCCGGATGGTTCGCTGTGGTTCGGCGACGAATTCGGCCCGTTCCTGCTCCACACCGACGCGACCGGCAAGGTGCTCGAAGCACCGATCGCACTGCCGGATTTCGACAACCCCGGCCGCGAAGTGCGCGCGCCGCAGAATCCGTACAACGAGGAAACCGCCGCCGTCCGCATCATGAACGCGGTGCGCGCCAATGCCTTTGCGCATGGCGGGACCAAGACGCCGGTGTTCTCGCCGTACTTTCCGGAACTGAAATTCCCGGGCTCCAACCCGAATGCCAGCTATGCCCGCGGCAGCAACTCGCCGGCCGATCTGGCACCGGCGGCCAGCGATATCCACGACATCGCCCTGCTGCGCGCCGCCGGCTTTCCGGTGGTGCCATACACGGTCGACGACAAGGCGACGATGCTGTCGCTGATGGCCAAGAACGTCAGCGGCCTGATCTCCGATCGCCCCGATCTGCTGCTGCAGGCGGTACGCGAATTCGACGCCAATGGCGACGGCACGCCGGGCGACTACCTCGGTGCCGATGGCCTGCCGGACGTTGCCAAGTTCGACATCCAGGGCCATCGCGGCGGCCGCGATCTGCGTCCGGAAAACACGCTGCCGGCGATGGAAGTGGCGCTCGACAACCTGATGACCACGCTGGAGACCGACACCGGCGTCAGCCTCGACAAGGTCGCCGTGCTGTTCCACGACCCGTACATCGAAGCCGGCAAGTGCCGCCGTGCCGATGGCGCGCCGTACACCACCGCCAACGAAGTGCTGATCCGCAGCCTGAACGTCGCCGACATCCAGTCCCAGTTCATCTGCGACAAGCTGTTCCGCGGCCCGACCCAGCAGAACGATCGCGCGCTGTCGCCGGTCGCCACCGCCTTCGCCGCCAGCCGCCGGCTGCTCGATCCGTACATCGTGCCGACCGTCAATCAGCTCTATGACTTCGTCGATTTCTACGCGCAGTACTACAGCGTCGGCCCCGGCCGCTTCCTGACCGGCGCCGCGCAGAAACTGGCGACCGCGCGCAAGGTTCGCTTCAACATCGAGACCAAGCTCAACCCGCGCTCGGATCGTGATGCGCTCGGCAACGTCTACAAGGACCGCACCTTCGCGCCGGAAGTGATGGCCCGCTCGCTGGCCGAGGTGGTGGTGCGTCGCAGGATGCAGGCGCGCACCGATATCCAGAGCTTCGACTTCCGCACCCTGCTGCTGGTGCAGGAGGCGGTGCCGGAAATCCGCACGGTGTTCCTGTTCGGCGATTTCCCGGTGATCACCGATCAGACGCGCCTCGGCGATTCCGATGACGGCACCAACCTGCAACCGGAAGCGAACGGCAGCAACACGCCCTGGATGGCCGGCCTGTACTGGCCGTATCGCTCGACGATCGCCACCGCGCCGTTCCGTGCGGCCGGCAGCGGCGGCTTCGAAGGCATGGCGATCAACACGGCGGGCACTGTGCTGTACCCGATGCTGGAACGGCCGCTGGTGGGTGCCGATCAGCGTCGCCTGCAGATCAGCGAATTCAACCTGGCCGCCAAGCGCTATACCGGCCGGCGCAACTACTACCCGCTTGACGCCCGCGGCACCAACATCGGCGACTTCGTGCTGTTCAATGCGCTGGGCGAAGGTCTGGTCATCGAACGCGATGGCAGCCAGGGCAATACGGCCGGTTACAAGGCGATCAACCGTATCCGCCTGAGCACTGTCGACGGTGCCGACGTGATCAAGGCGCCGCTGGTCGATCTGCAGAACATCGCCGATCCGGCCGGCATCTCGCTGCCAGGACAGCCGGGCGATATCGGCCTCGGCAACCCGTTCTCGTTCCCGTTCACGACCATCGAAGACGTGGTGGTGATCGACCAGAACCGGATCGGCGTGATCAACGACAACAACTTCCCGTTCAGCGTCGGCCGCCATGTCGGCAGCAGCCAGGCGGACGATTCGGAATTCATCCTGCTCAAGCTCGATCAGCCGCTGAACCTGCGCTGATCAACAGCGACTGACACAGAAAAAGCAGTCGCTGCAATCTTCAGAAGCCGGCCTCAGGGCCGGCTTCTTTTTTGGGCGCGTTGCGAGGGCAGCTTCCTTCAATTTCTATACTTGCTTGTCATTCCCGCGTAGGCGGGAATCCAGTCTTGATGCGGTACGCTACGGCCAGAACTGGATGCCCGCCTGCGCGGGCATGACGGGAATTTAGGTGTCTCGTTGATTTGGAAACGCTCCGAAGCCTGCTTAAATCCAGCGACGAATCTGCTCGATCACCCAGGCACCATCATCAAGCGGCAGATCATGCCCGGCACGCGGATGAACCGCGATCTCGCAGTCCCAGCGCTGGGCCAGGCGCTGCGAGCAACGGCTGTCGACCAGCGCATCGCATGCGCTGTTGAGGATCAACAGTCGCGTCGCCGGCGCCTGCAGCGGTGCACGATATTTCGCGGCGGCCAGCAACTGCCGCAGCGCGTTGGCGCGGGACACTGGATGGCTCAGGCGCCACTGGGTCCAGTCGTCCAGCAAGGATTCCGGATCGCGCACCAGACGGCTGGTGAGGCGCAGGATCGTCCGCTCGATCGCTCGCACCGACGGCGGCCGCAGAGCCAGACGCAAGACATCCGGCCAGACCGTCGGGCGCAGCCGCCAGTGCGGCGGGCTGAACGGCCGCAGGCTGGTATTGATCAGTACGCAGGCATCCAGCTCCTGCGGATGGCGGCTCGCCCATGAGCTGGCGGCCATCGCGCCCAGCGACATCGCCAGCAACCGATACGGCGGCTTGAGGCCGCGGCGCTGCAGTTCAGCGCGGCAGTAGTCGGCCATCGCGTCGACGCTGCTGGCGCTGGTCTGTTCGTTGAGTGCGCCATTGCCGGGGAAGTCCAGCAGCTCGATGCGGGCACCGGGCATCTCGCGGGCAAAGGCCTGCGGGAAATCGCCCCAGTGACGGCTATCGCGCATCAGGCCGCGCAGCAAGACCCAGGTGCTTGCGTCGCTCATGGCATGCCGCGATACCAGCGGGTCATCGCGGCACTCAAATGATGTTCGCGCGCCGCATCGGTCGCCGGCAGCCAGCGCTGACAGCCGCTACCGGCGCGAGCCAGAAAATCGAGCAGCGCGATGTGCCGGCGCATGACCCGCTGTTGGCGATGATTGATCAGCGGATTGAAGATGCCGAGGCGCGAGAACGCCTGCCGCGGGTTCTTCTTGATCCACAGCCAGGAGCCCATCTCCAGAGTCAGCGGCAGGAAGACTTTCTCGCCTTGCGTTTGAGCACGCAGATAGAGGTAATCCCAAAGATCGCCATGGGTCAGGTACTGCTGGCTCTGCGGCTCGAAGACGTAGCGGTGATAGGCGTGGGTCTGCTCGAAGATGGTCTGCAGCGCGTGGATTTCCGGCAGATGCTGGATCGGCCGAGTGGTGTGCGCGTAGGGAAACCAGATGCGGTCATCGCTGCCGAAGCCGGAATGGCAGTCCACTGCCAGGCTGAAGCGTCGGCTCAGCAGTTCCTCTTCGACGAACGCGCACAGCGCCGCACCTTCGGCTTCCATCGGCACACCGGGCTCGCCGCGATACCAGGGAAGACCACGGCTGTAACGTTGGCCGCCGATCATGAACGGCACCGGCTCGACCGCGTCCACCGGCGCATTGCGCATCAGATCGATCCCATTCGGATTGGCGCGCGTACCCAGCGACAAACCGCCGGGATTGACCAGCGGCATGAAGATCAGACGCACGCCCTGCAACTGCTCGTGCAGCACGCTATCCCAATGCAGACGCTTCACCAGGCTGCGCAGATAGGCGATCACCACATCGGCGCCGATCCGCTCCAGACCATGCACGCCGCCGAAGAAACCGACCGCCGGTACGTCCGGAGACGGATTGCCCAGGGTCAGCGCATGAATCGGAAACCGGCGCTGCCCGGCCTGCACTTCGCAGACGATGCGCGCCTGAAGCTGCGGGTGGCCTTCCTCGATCAGGCTCTGCAGCTCGACGAGCTGCGGTATTTCGGCGAAGGTCACTGAAGGGCTGTGGACTGGGCGTACGGATGGATGATTCCGGCACGATACGTCGCAAATGTGTCATTGCTTAGACATCTACGATCTACATTCGCGATTGTCATGGCGCTGCAATACCAGCGTCACCGTCAGCGACTACGGTCCGCCCTTGAACTGGCTCTCTCATCAACGAGAAGCCGCATTCACGGCAAGGAGGACACTCACATGACTGGCATGGTTAGAAAACTGAGCACCCATCCTTCGGTCATCCTCGGCGGCATGATGGTGCTGGGGATGCTGGAGTTCGTTGCGCTGCAGCGCTCGCAGCGGCAGGCGCGGCACAGCAAGGAAGCACTTCAGTCGTAAGCGGCCATCGCTTCACGCAGTAACCGCTGCATCTGCGGCGGGCGGGCACAATGCTGATCCATGCCCGTCGACATCCCGCTGCTGCCTTCCGGTCCTGAAACCGTTCCGCCTGACGATGGCGGCCAGCGACCGCTGTTCGTCGATGCGCTGAACGTCGCCTACTGGTGCGGCCAGCCACCCTCGCTGCGGCTGCCGATCACGCTGATCGCGGGCCTGCTCGCCGCGGGCCATGACGCGTTGCTGTGCTTCGATGCCAGCGCGCGTTATCAGCTGAAGGTCGATGCCGCGGCTTACGCAAAACTGATCCAGCTCGATGGGCTCGCCTTCGAAGTGCCATCCGGCATCCCGGCGGATCGAGTGCTGCTGAAGCAAGCGAATGCCGCCAATGGCGCGATCCTCAGCCGCGACCACTTCCGCAACCACCGTCGCCGCTATCGTCGCCTGATCGATGATCCGGCCCGAGTCATCGCGGGCTATGTCCGCAACGATCGCCTGCTGCTGCCGGCGTTGGCGCTGGACCTGCCGCTGCCGGCAACCACCGAGCAGGCCTGGGCCCTGCTGCCGATCACTGATACTGCGCGCTGAACCGAAGCAGGGGACAGGCAATGCCCGAATACAAGGCGCCCGGCGTCTACGTTGAGGAAACCAGCTTTCGCGCCAAGGCGATCGAGGGCGTGCCGACCAGCACCGCCGGCTTTGCTGGCCTCACTCGCTTCGGGCCCGTCGCCTATCCGAATGGACCCGGCAAGACGCAGCCGCGGCTAGTCACGTCCTGGGCCGAATTCGAGCGTGTCTACGGCGGCGTGGCTCCGCTGGACCTTGCCGGCGCTGTGCGTATCGCCTATCTCGCCCACGCAGTGCGCGCGTTCTTCGGCAACGGCGGCAGTCGGCTTTACGTGTCGCGCGTCTACGCACCGGCGGCTGGCAGGACGGTCAAGGAATGCATCGCGAGCCTGGCCGTAGCCACTACCGCTGGCAGTGCAACGTGGCGCGCGCGATGGCCCGGTGCGGATGGCAACGTTCTGGTCGAGGTGCAAGCGGTGCGCGGTAAGAACATCGCGTTCGAATATCCCTACGATGGCCTTGGCAAACAGGCCTGGGGCGTTCAGGCGAAGAACGTGCTCGCCGGTGCGGTGCTCGAAGTCACCGCTTCCGGCAGCGCGTTTCCCATCGGCAATATGCCGCTGGTGGCGAGCACGCTGCGCGTTGTCGAGATGGATTCGAACGGCAAGCAGAGCTTCGTCGCCAGCAGCGGTGCACCTGTGCCGATAGCCGCAGGCTCGCAGCTGTCGCTGGTGGAACTGCGCGTGATCGTGACCGCGCCCGATGGCCGCGTCGACACTTACGATCAACTCGCCACGCATCCGGACCAGCGCCGTTACATCGGCAAACTGCTGGCGGCCGACGATCCCGAAGACGACAACGCCACGGTCAGTCTGGAGTGCTCACCTGGCAGCGACCGTTTTGCGGCAGCCGCACTCGCGATCGGATTGCAGTCGGCCGGCAAGCGGCTCGCTGGCGGGATCGATGGTGCATTGCCCAGCCCCGATGAATTCCATGGCGTGGCAGGCGATCAGGCTACCGGCCTCGAAGCACTGGCCGCAGTCGACGACATCGCCATCGTCGCGATGCCCGATGGCGGCGCCATGCCGACACCGGAAGACGTGCAGGCCGTTGCCCGACATCTCGTCAGCCACGCAGAGCAACATCGCTACCGCATCGCTGTGGTCGACGCCGCACTGCATAGCTCGTTGTCCGAGGTGCGCAGCTTTCGCAGCAAGTTCGACAGCAGTTACGCCGCGCTCTATCACCCCTGGGTCGAGATCGTCGATCCGTTGTCTCGGCCGGCACCGGGCCTGCCGCCGCCCAAGCTGCTGCTGCCGCCGTCAGGTTTCATAGCCGGCATCTATGCGCGCAGCGACATCGAGCGTGGTGTGCACAAGGCACCGGCCAACGAAGTGGTGCGCGGCATCACCCGCTTCGAGGTCGACATCAACAAGGCGCAGCAGGACGTGCTTAACCCCGAGGGCGTGAACTGCCTGCGCTTCTTCGAAGGCCGCGGCTACCGTGTATGGGGCGCCCGCAGCTTGAGCTCGGACCCCGAATGGAAGTACGTGAACCTGCGCCGTCTGTTCATCTACCTCGAACACTCGATCGACAAGTCCACGCAGTGGGCGGTGTTCGAGCCGAATGGCGAGCGCCTGTGGGCCAACATCAGGAGCACGATCCAGGACTTTCTCTTCGGGCAGTGGCGCGACGGCGCCCTGCTCGGCACCAAGCCCGAGGAAGCGTTTTTCGTGCGATGCGACCGCTCGACGATGACCCAGAACGATCTCGACAACGGCCGCATGGTTTGCCTGATCGGTGTCGCGGCAAGCCGCCCTGCGGAGTTCGTGATCTTCCGCATCAGCCAGAGAACCGCTGACTCCAGAGCGTGATTCCCGCTCTCGTCAGGACGGGTCCGCAGGTGTCGTGACAACGGCCGGTACGACTCGCGTCGAACGGGAATGCAGCGCAACCGCTGCACCTGATACAGCGACCACGCACATGCCGATGATGCTGATCTGCGCAGGCACGTGACTGAACACCAGCCAGCCAAGCAGGGACGCCCACATCAGCTGGACATACATCACCGGAGCGAGCACCGACGCGGGTGCATGACGATGAGCCGCCGTGAACAGGAAGTGTCCCAGGCCGCCGGTGATGCCGGTGCTGACCAGCAGCAGAGCCTGCATGAGGCTCGGCATCCGGCCTTCCCAGAACCAGGGGAACACCAGCCCATAGATCGCCATGCCCAACAGCGCCGTATAGAACAGCATGGCCACCGTGCCCTCGGTTCGCGCCAGCACGCGGGACAGGAGCTGATAAGTCGCAATCAGGACCGCTCCGCACAAGGCGCACAGGACGCCCAGGGAATCGAGCCCGCTGCCCGGACGTGCGATCAGCACCACGCCGATGAAACCCCCGATCGCAGCGGCAATCCCCACGCTGCCAACGCGCTCCCCCAAAGTGAACCCGGAGAGCAGCACCACCAGCAGGGGTGACAGGAACACGATCGCCGTGGCCTCGGCGATCGGCAGGCGATTGAAGGCGACTGCCATCGCCAGCGAGGCCAGCGCCAGACAGGCTCCCCGCAGAATCACCAGACCGGTTCTCCGGGTCTGGACGAGACGGCGGCCGTGGCTGGGCGTCAGCAGCAGCACCATCAGCAGGCATTGCACGGTGTAGCGCACGGCGATGACGATCGGCGGCGCGAAGTCTGCCGTCAGGTACTTGGTCGTCGTGTCCATGCATGCGAACAGCAGCACGGCGGCAGCTACCAGCATCACGCCACGGAACGGATGAAGGATCAGCGGAGCATGGTCAGCAGGCGCCGGCGCCTTGCGCAACTGCACTGCGCGCGAGATTCCCGCGCCTTCATTCGCGCCATCCATTGCCACGGTTCTGTCCCTTTATCGCTGCAGAATCCGATCCCTGTCGGACCGCTCGGCAGTCTGACAGCGATCTGGCGCTGGCGTCGAAAGGCGGCTCGCGGCCGCGCTTGGCAATGGTCGCAAGCATGGCCCGCGAGAAGCGCAGCTTCACGGGCGAAAGCGAGCCAAGTCAGTGCCGAATCGGCTACGGTTATGCCGAGCAATACGACGTTCTTCGGCGTCGTTCTGATTGCTTGACCGCTCTGTCTTTCAGGATACGCACATGAAAACTTCGGACGCGAGCCAGGGCCCGACGGCATCGGAACTCATTTCGAAACGGATCGCCGAACTCGGTGACTGGCGCGGGGTAACACTCGGCACCATCCGCAAGCTCATTCAGGAAGCGGACCCGGAAGTCGTCGAGGAGTGGAAGTGGATGGGCACTCCGGTCTGGTCGCATGACGGCATCATCTGCACCGGCGAGTCCTACAAGGACAAGGTGAAGCTCACCTTCGCCAAGGGCGCGTCCCTGAAGGACCCGAACCAGCTCTTCAATTCGAGTCTCGACGGCAACGTGCGCCGTGCGATCGACATCCACGAAAGAGAGGAAGTGGACGCGTCCGCCTTCAGGGCGCTCATCCTCGAGGCAGTGGCCCTCAATCGTTCAAGCAAATCGAAGACTTCGAAGAAAGCGAAGTCCTGAGCGCTCCACTCCAGCCCGGCAAGGGCTTCAAGCGGTCTGAACAGCAGCCGCCTTTTCGAGACCCAGCTTCTGCACCGCCTGCGCTCGCATCTCCACCTTGCGCACCTTGCCGCTGACGGTCATCGGGTATTCGCGGACCACGTCCAGGTAGCGCGGGATCTTGTAGTGCGCCAGCCGGTCCTTGCAGAACGCTCGGAGCGCATCGAGCATGAGCGGTGGACGGCCAGCTTTCATGATCACGCTGGCCATCACTTCCTCGCCATACTTCTCGTCCGGCACGCCGATGATCTGCACGTCGAGAATGTCCGGGTGCGAGTAGAGGAATTCTTCGATCTCCCTCGGATACACGTTCTCGCCACCGCGAATGATCATGTCCTTGGTGCGGCCGACAATGTTCACATAGCCCTGCTCATCCATCGTCGCGAGATCGCCGGTGCGCATCCAGCCTTCCGGCGTGATGGCTTCGCGGGTTCGCTTGTCGTCATTCCAGTAACCGAGCATCACCGAGTAGCCGCGGGTCTGGAACTCGCCGGTTTCCCCATAGCCGCAGGTCTCACCGGTATCCGGATTGGCGATGCGGATCTCGACATGTGGATGAACTCTTCCAACCGTTCCCACGCGCTTGTCGAGGGCGTCATCGCGCGCCGTCTGCGTCGACACCGGCGAGGTTTCGGTCATGCCGTAGATGATGGTCAGCTCCGGCATGTGGAAATCGTCGACCAGGCGTTTCATCACTTCCACCGGGCACGGCGAGCCGCCGATGGCACCGGTGCGCAGGCTGGATTTGTCGGAGCTCGCAAAGCTCGGATGCGCGAGCATGGCGATGTGCATGGTCGGCACGCACATGCAGGACGTGCAGCGTTCTCGCTCGATCGCCGCAAGGGTTTCACCCGGATCAAAGCTGGCCGCCGGCACCACCAGGGTGGCGCCATGCGCGGCGCACATCAGCGTGCCCATCACCATGCCCGCGCAGTGATAGAACGGCACCGGCACGCAGTGACGATCCTCCTCGGTGAAGCCCATGATCACACCGCCGAAATAAGCGTTGTTGAGAATGTTGCGATGGCTCAAGGTCGCGCCTTTCGGCGTGCCGGTGGTGCCCGAGGTGTACTGGATGTTGATCGGATCGTTCGGCGTCAACGTCTTCATGTGCGCGACGAGATCGGCCTGAGGTACTTGCTCCGCATCCGCCAGCAGCTGCGCCCAGTCTCCAGGCTCGCCTGGCTCGTCGATGAAGATCAGATCGCGCAGCGCCGGACATTCGCCGCGTACCTCATCAAGCATCGCTCGATAGTTGCTGGTCTTGAAACTGCGCGCAGCGAGAATCCCCCTGCAGCCGGACTGGCGCAGCGCATGCGCCATCTCGTGCGCACGGTAGGCCGGATTGATGTTGACCTGAATCACGCCGAGCTTGGCAGTGGCGTGCTGCATCAGCACCCACTCGACCAGATTCGGCGCCCACACCCCGATCCGCGCGCCCTTGGCATAACCCCGCGCCAGCAGGCCCCGCGCCACGCGGTCCACCTGCTCGTTAAGTTGCCGATAGGTCCAGCGAATCTGCTGGTGCGGCATCACCAGGGCTTCGCGATCGGCAAAGCGCTGGACCGTGGCCTCGAAGTAGTCGCCGATGGTCTGTTCGAACAACGGAATATCGGTACGTCCCCAGCGGTGTGCGGGCATGGTTTTCTCTGACGTTCTGAATTTCACGGCGATCGCACAGTAGTCCGGATGGAATATTGCCGCCACATCACTCGGGGTAGCTAGCTGAGGCTCGCTCCAGCGTCGAAGTTGCCGACATACCCACCGAAACTGACTGACGGTGCCGCAAGCACGGCAACCTAAGCAGCTCTGTTTCCGCTAGGTTCAGTATGAGCACAGATGCGTTTAGCTTAAGGTGGAGATCAGGAGCCGGTGGCATCTAGTTTTGGGGCCGGCATGACACCGCCGTTAACTTGAACTGCCAATGCCACGCCGCAAAGGAAAATCCGCATTCGACGACTGGGTAGAAATCCTGTCGCGCCTCCCTTGGCAGGCTTGCCTGATCCTGGCCTTCGTCTCCTGGCTCGGCTTTCACCAACTCGCCCAGATCGAGCTGCCGAAGCCGACGACCGTCTCCGGACTCGGTGCCGCCTACGGGCCAATGATGGCGCGCACGCTGGGCATGTTCATGCAGCTGATGGCGCCGGCCGCATGCGTCTTCGCCGCCCTGATTTCCTGGGTCGGCAAGCGCCGCAGAACAAAATTGCTGGCGGATGCCGAAGCCAGAACCACTGTCGCGCCGCTTGCCCAACTAACCTGGAAGGAATTCGAGCAACTGGTCGGCGCGCACTTCGAGCGTCTCGGCTACTCGGTTCGCTTCACCCCTGACGGTGCGGATGGCGGCGTGGACGTTGTTGCCAGCAAGGGCTCGGAGACTTACCTGATCCAGTGCAAGCAATGGCGCGCAACGCAGGTCGGCGTCAGCGTAGTTCGTGAGCTGTTCGGTCTCATCGCAGCACGTGGAGCGACTGGCGGTTATGTCGTATCAATCGGACCGTTCACGCCCGACGCCCACGCTTTCGCGGCAGGCAGGAACATCGAACTGGTTGATGCGAACCAACTTCTGCGGTCGAAGCAAGCCGCCGTACCAACGTCTCCCACAGCGGCGGCCCCCGCCTTAAAGCCAGCCGAGGCATCGAATACCACTTCACCAATCTGCCCAAAATGCGGATCACAGATGACTCGCAGAATTGCCAAGCAAGGAGCCAATGCCGGCCAGGCGTTTTATGGTTGCAGCACCTATCCGAAATGCCGGGCTGTCCTTCCAGCCTCCTGAGACCGCCCTTTGATGGTCATGTCTGTGCCAGAAGCGGTCGGTCGCGCTGCGGCTCTAAGCGGCCGCGTTTGCCCCTTTGCCAACTACGGCGCTCAAGAGGGTCAAGGACCGCCAAGCAGTGGAAGCAGTCGGTCGATCCGATCCTTGAGCTTGGTAGCCTTGGTCACATTGGCGCATCCGGGTTATTGATAATGACCAACACCACGTCAAAGAGGCAAACGTAGAATGAGCGAAACTAGAAATCTGAACCAAGCCGTCGAAGCCGATCCACTGGGACCAGCCGACCGCGCGCGCTCTAACTTCGTGCGCGACATGGTGCAGCGCCGTGACGGCTTGACGCTCGACTCGACGACGTGGTCCATTCCTACTCCAAAGCGCATCGTGCAGTTTTGGAACGATCTGCGGCGTTTGCCAGAAGACGTCAAAACCTGCATGGACTCGTGGAAACGACTCGAGCGGTTCGGGTTTGTGTTAGAGGTGTTCGATGAGAGTTCTGCGAGAGAATTCATCCGAAGCCGCTTAGGGGATCGCCATGAGAAAGCCTTTAACAGGTGCTACCACCCATCAATGATGTCGGACTACTTTCGCTACTCGTACGTGTTCGCGGAAGGGGGGTTTTATATCGATGCCGACGATGTCTACCACGGCACGCCGATCGACCAACTATTTGTGGACGGCCGTCTGAAGCTGCAGCCGTTCTGTTACGACGTTGCAACGTCTCAAATGGTGGCGCCGTCGATTTTTACTGAGCCAGGGGCCAACCAGCCGGGATGGATCTTCTACTTCAACACCACGCCTCTGATCGCGTCTCGCCATCATCCTATTATTAAAAGAGCGTTATTGAACGCCACCGTATCCCTTGAAGCGGAGCTAGCGAGAGGGTTGCCCGAAGTCCAGGCTACGACGGGCCCTGGTAACCTCACCCGGTCGGTGTTCGAAGTGCTCAACGAAGGATGCTCGCCTGATGCGATGGTGGTCGCGCCCGATTGGGAACTGACATCGACGAGCCAGTGGCCACTTAGCTACCGCAACGACTCGAGGAACTGGAGGCTGTCCAATCAGCAGGCGTACCGTGCATCTTCGCTTTTAGGCGCCCAGTGAATTTAGCACGTCCACCCCTGGCCGCACTTCGTCTGGTATTACGCTTGGCGCACGGCCTCCGGAAGATGCTTCCGGTGCAAACGTCGCGAGCATTCGGCGCTAAACGAACGTCGAACGGTCAGACGATTGAAAAAATCTACGTAATCAACCTCGACCGCGAGCCGGCCCGTTGGTCCAGCGTCAAGCAAGAGCTTGGACGCATATTGGATAGGTCTGGCAATGATCTTCTCAGCCTCACGGAGCGGCATGCCGCCGTGGATGCGCGGGATTTTTCGCAGGATCCGCCCAAAGACGCTGACGTTGACCCCTATTACACGCTGGCAGATCAACTTTTTGTGGAACCTCAACCGCGGGCACTTCCCACCCGGTACGAGCTTGATGTACCGATCCGAATGAGCAGGGCCGAGGTGGCGGTCGCCAAATCACACATTGACGTTTGGAGGCGAGTTGCTCAGGGCATGCAAGAACATGCTCTCATCCTTGAAGACGACGTTTGGTTTCATCCCAGTCTTGCTCGCCATCTGGACCAGGCCTGGAACGATGTTGCGATGGAGAGCAGAAACCACGAAAGCTTCGACGTCCTTTATGTGTCCTATATGGAAGTGACGCATGGGGCTCCAAAAACGTTTGTGTCGAGCCATGTGTTCCGGCCTGTACGCGGGTTATGGTACTTGTCCGGGTACATACTCTCCCGACAAGGCGCACAAAAACTTCTACGTTTACTTCCTTGTCGCGGCCCGATCGATCTCTGGATCAATCACCAGTTCAACGTGCTGAACGTGCGAGCAACCAGGCGGTCCCTCGTCCTTCAGAGAAGAGACGCCCCGTCTACAAACTCGTACTCGATTCTTCCCACCCTCTCCATGATTGGCGCGATCAACAGCGAGGGCGCTTCCCTGTTCAACATACGCCCGACTCAGTTACCTGTTTTTTCCTTTGGGCCAGAAAACTCGGGCCAATCTTCCCTCGCAATGGCGCTGTCGATGCTCGGGTATCGATGCTGCAGTGATCTGAATATGCTGCCATCGCTGGAGTTGCAGCGGCTCCGCGAAGGCAGTGTCGACCGGATCTTCAATGCGTACGTCAACGTGGGATGTCTGGAATCGATGGTCAGGGATCTGCGACGTGGCTATCCTCAAGCTAAGTTCATCGTGACAGCCCCTCAAGGCGATGCCCCTACCCAAAGCGCCTGGAGTCTTCCTGTCGGCCTCGAAGGCGCGGATGTTGTTGTCCTTGATTCGGGCAACCTCGATTCTTGGCGAATCCTTTGTGAGCACCTTAGGTGCGCGCCACCTTCAGGCTCGTTCCCAAAATTGGACGACCTGGGGCAACGGCATACCCTCGAGGCAGACCTGCAGCCTGGCCTTGCTCGCAAGCGCGCGGCGCCTGAGCGGGATCGGTCTCCTTGGGTCGTGGAGTCTGGTCACCGCAGCTGGATAGGCGTTCGTGTCGTGCCCGCGACCCATGAGAGCGAGAGACAGTGGGTCGATTTCGAAGATCGCTTGGAGCGCCTCGACCCACTACGCTGGTCTGCAAGGACCGACACCTTCCCAGGCAATATGGCGTTGTTCCGTCCGCTGAACGTCGAGTTCGACACCAAAGGCGCAGAATTTCACGTTCGACGAGAAGCGCTTGGCGTTCGCCAGTACAGCGCAGGCGCCCTAAGCAGCCGTGCCCGTTATCTTTTCGGAAGGTTTGAGTCAACCTTCCAGGCGTCTAACGTGCCAGGGGTAATCACTGGGTTCTTTCTCCACCGTAACTTACCGCATCAGGAGATTGACATCGAAATTGCCGGCAACATGCCGACCCGCCTCCTCGTCAATGTCTTCTACAACCCAGGCAATGAAGGCGCTCAGTTCGACTACGGCTACAGAGGCGCTCCAAGCCACATCGAGTTGGGCTTCGACGCTTCGAAGGGTATGCATCGATATGCCATCGAATGGACCTCGTACGAGATCCGATGGTGGGTAGATAACCGGCTTGTCCATCGGCGTGTACTTTGGGATCCAACCCCGATTCCCCACTTGCCGATGAAATTGCATGTCAACACTTGGCCCTCTCAATCCACTCAGCTTGCAGGGAAACTTAGTACCCACCTGCTCCCGGCCACGACCCATGTGCAGTCGATTCTCGTGAGAGCGCACGGCCCATTGGTGCTGGAGCATCAAGATGAGGCTCGTTCCACCCCGGACAGGTCATTTTCCTGCGAAGTTGCAACATGAAGATACTCTCTTACAACCCTGGGCACGACGGCGCATTTGCGTATGTGGAGGACGGCCGCTTGGTGTTTTCTATTGAGGCCGAGAAGGGTTCAAGGTACCGGCATTCATCGCTAACTATCCCCGATGCCTTCGACGCGCTCGCCGAACTTAATACCATTCCCGACGTGCTGTGTAGAGGAGGTTGGTGGCCCGGCGACTCCCCGCGCGCGCAGCACGCCGTAGCTGACTACCGAGGCAGCCACAACCATCACGTAGTTGTCAGCAAGAAGCGCCTGTTGGGTAAGACCGTCGACTTCTTCTCATCGTCCCACGAACGCTCTCACATTCTATGCGCATTCGGGATGTCAAACCTGCCGCAGGGAACTCCCTGCTACGTGCTGCTTTGGGAGGGTGTCATCGGAGCGTTCTACGAGATCGATGCGGAGCTGAACGTGACGAAGATCGGCGATGTCATGCCAGAGCCTGGCCATCGCTACGCCATGCTCTACGCGTTGGCAGATCCGAGTTTCGACAAAAGCACCGCCGAGTTCTCCCGTCTTTCTGATGCCGGGAAATTGATGGCGCTCGCTTCTTTTTCGACGAGAAGCCATCCCTCGGACGAGGAAGAGAGAATTACTTCCTTCTTATTACAGGATTGCCAGCATCTTAAGCCCAGTCAGTGTGAAGCCTTGAAAGAGTTGAGGCACTACAACGTGGGGCTGGACGATCCGGAGTTCCGCAACTTCGCAGGCATCTTCAGTGATCGCCTATTCGACCGCTTTCATCGGTTCGCTAAAGAAAATTTGAAACGGGGTATGCCGCTGCTGATTGCGGGAGGATGCGGCCTGAATTGCGACTGGAATACGAAGTGGAGAGAGTCAGGTTTTTTTTCCGACGTGTTCGTCCCTCCAGTCGTGAACGACTCAGGATCTGCGATTGGTACCGCTATCGACGCACAGTTCCATTTCACCGGCAATCCCAAGGTCGCGTGGGATGTTTACTCCGGACTACATTTTTTGGCCGACGAAGCTGTGGATGCCGCCCACTTCGACGAGTGGGAGCCGAACATAGCGACCATTGCCGACATGTTGGCCAATGACTTGATCTTGGGGTGGGCGAACGGCCGATATGAGATCGGACCGCGCGCTCTTGGCAATCGCTCCATCCTGGCCGCGCCCTTTAAAGCCACCACCAGAGAGCGGCTGAACGTCATCAAGCAGCGAGAGCAGTTCCGTCCGATTGCTCCCGTCTGCTTGGAGGAGGATGCCGGAAAGTGGTTTGGATGCAATCTCCCAAGCCCGTTCATGCTTTATACCTATCGAGCCACCACTGATGCTCTGGCAGCGGTAACCCATGTGAACCAGACTGCGCGCATTCAAACCGTGTCTGCGCTGACCAACCGTCCGCTGTTCGAGTTGCTGAATGCGTTCAAGGCGCTAACAGGCTATGGAGTCTTATGCAATACATCTCTGAATTTCAAGAGCAAGGGTTTCATCAACACGATGTCTGATCTTTCGGCTTACACGTTGCAGCATCAACTTGACGGGTTTGTGGTCGGAGGACGAATTCATATGCTGAAGTCGTCGGTGAAGTACCAGAAGTACCTGCGTGACAATAAGCGCACCCCGGCAGAAGGTTGACATATGCTTACCCCTCTCGCTGCACCGAACTGGACTGGCGAAACAACAGGCTACTGAATCGCTACAAATTCACCTTCTGAGAACCAATTGCTCTCCTTAATTCTGTTCAGTGCAGTCGCGGGGTCGGAGGACCAAAGCACGAAGGCCAGAGATTCCTGAGCTCGGCTGCAGGTGACATACAGAAGACGCAAGGTCCGGTCGATGGTCGTCTCCTTTCGTTTCCCCACATTCTCCCAGTCCGAATTGCTGAGCTGAACACCCCCAAAAATCTTGTCGTACGAAATTTGATTGCCGCCGGCCAGCTTGTCGTCCATCACGACCATCACATGGAGTAACTCTGAGCCTTTGACCACCTGATGAGTGGCGAGCACCGAATTTCCCGCGAGGTAAGTGCGATACTTCTGCAGCTGACTCCACGGAGTGGCGAACAGCGCAACTACAAGCAGAAGTCCGACGACTATGAGCCTCTCCCGATAGTCGGAGAGACCGGAGGTGCGGCCATCCTGAAGTCGCTCCTGAAGGTGCACTTCCTGCGTGCTCAGCGACACCTTGATGACCCCGGGAGCGGTGGTCGGACCGAGCAGAAAGTCTTTCGCGACGACTGAGCAGGTTCTATCAACGCAACCTGGAGAAGCGAGGTGACGACCATGCGGTTCTGAAGGCACTCGACTCTTCCGAGAAAGGCTTGAACTTCCACCTTGAGCAGGTCTTCCGATATGGTCACCGCAACACGCGCGGGAAACGAGTTCAGAGCAATGACTCTATTGCGACAGTACTGTCCTCGCTTGGCGGCGGGGTCTCTGCCGAAGGTTGGAGCTGTGGTTGTGTTGCAGGAGGCGCGAGCGGCCGTGATGGAACTCGTCGAGATACTGAATGACTCCGACGCTTCAGCGCGAGATGTGGCTGTACATCTTCGTGACACGGGCCTCTGGGCCTTTGAGGAGCGGTTCGAGCGAGTGCTACAGCTCCAGACCAGCTCGTCAGAACCTGCTGAGGAAGCACTTGAGCTGAACTCGTCAGACCTCGCGGTACTGAAGATGCTTGCGTGTCCCGCGCAAGAGCTTTGGCCTTATGAGCGGTATATCTCGGAGGGTTCGCCGTACGCCACACAGCATGGGGTGAAAGGTGCTCAGTTCGACCGAGTGCTCGTGGTGCTCGACGAAGAGGAGAGCAACTACAACAGCTACAACTACGAGCGGGTCTTTGCAGACGAGCAGTCACGAGCTGCAGACCGCGCGGCATTCGAAGCCGGAGGTGACAACACTTGGAGCAGAACTCTGCGCCTGCTCTATGTCTGCTGTACCCGCGCTAGGCGAGGGCTGGTACTGGCATTCTTCGTCACCGCCCCCGAAGCAATGAAGGCCAACGTCATTTCGAGCGGCATTCTTCCCGCGCATGCAGTGCTCACCGAGAAAGAATTGCACGACATCGCATCCATATAGCCGATCTGGCGCCAAGCGGTCAGAGAGCCGCCTCGCACATTCCCAAGTAAAAGTCCGAGACGCAAGACAGTTATAAATCAATTAGTTATGACGCTAGCTGCCGCGTGCGCATCTCGGACTTTATTTGCCTGTCTCAGACTTTATTTGCGAGCAACAGAATCCTTAAGCCCGTGCTCAACTATTCCACAGTCACAGACTTCGCCAAATTCCGCGGCTGATCGACATCCGTCCCCCGCAGCAGCGCCACGTGATACGCCAGCAACTGCAGCGGGATCGTGTAGAGGATCGGCGCCTGCAGCGGCGTGATGTGCTCGGGCATGGTGATGACTTCGATGCCTTCGCTGGCGGTGAAGCCAGATTCGGGGTCGGCGAACACGTAGAGCTTGCCGCCGCGGGCGCGGACTTCTTCGAGGTTGGATTTGAGCTTTTCGAGCAGGGCGTTGTTCGGTGCTACGGCAATCACCGGCATGTCGTGATCGACCAGGGCCAGCGGGCCGTGCTTGAGTTCGCCGGCGGGGTAGGCCTCGGCGTGGATGTAGGAGATTTCCTTCAACTTCAATGCACCTTCGAGCGCCACTGGCCAGGTGGGGCCACGGCCGAGGAAGAGCGCGTGGCGCTTGTCGGCGAAGTGCTTGGCCAGTTCCTTGATCTGCGGTTCGAGCTTCAGGGTGCGCTCGATCATTTCCGGCACATGGGCGATCTGGCGCACGTACTGGGCTTCCACCGCGGCACTCATGCCGTTGTGGCGCGCCAACGCCACGCCAAGGATGCCGAGCGCGGCGAGCTGGGTGGTGAAGGCCTTGGTCGAGGCCACACCGATCTCCGGGCCGGCGCGGGTCATCAGCACCAGATCGGCTTCGCGAACGAGCGAGGATTCCGGCACGTTGCAGATCGCGGCCGTGGCCAGATAGCCGAGCTTCTTGGCTTCCCGGAGTGCAGCCAGGGTGTCTGCCGTTTCGCCGCTCTGGGAGATGGCGAGGAACAGCGTGTCCTTCGGCACCACGGGGTTGCGGTAGCGGTATTCGCTGGCCACTTCGACGGTGCACGGCAGTTCAGCGCCCTGTTCGATGTAGTAACGGGCGATCAGGCCGGCGTGGTAGCTGGTGCCGCAGGCGACGATGTGGACGTTGCGCACTTTCGGCAGCAGTGCTTCGGCATGCGGGCCGAGGGCGGCGACCAGTACGCGCTTGCCGCTGATCCGTTCGGACAGCGTGTCGGCCAGCGCGCGCGGCTGCTCGAAGATTTCCTTGAGCATGTAGTGCGCGTAGTCGCCGCGTTCGACGGCATCGGCAGACAGGCTCGATTCGCGCACAGCGCGCTGCACCGGCTGGCCGCGGGCATCGACGATGGTGACGCCGCTTTCGCGCACTTCGGCGACATCGCCTTCTTCGAGGAAGCTGAAGCTGCGGGTGACTGGCAGCAGCGCCTGCACGTCGGAAGCGACGTAGTTCTCGCCATCGCCATAGCCGACGACGACCGGGCAGCCGGCGCGAGCGGCGACGATGCAGTCAGGATCTTTCGGCGAGATCACCACGATCGCGTAAGCGCCATGCAGGCGCTTGACCGCGGCCTGCACGGCCGCACGCAGCGAGCCAGTGAGCTTCAGTTCTTCGGCGACCAGATGGGCAACGACTTCGCTATCGGTCTCGCTGGTGAACGGATAGCCCTTGGCGCGCAGTTCATCGCGCAGCTCATCGTGGTTTTCGATGATGCCGTTGTGGACCAGGGCCACCGAATCGCCGGAAAAATGCGGATGGGCGTTACGCTCGCTGGGCACACCGTGGGTCGCCCAACGGGTGTGGGAAATGCCGCGATGGCCGGCGATCGGATCGGCGGCGATGCCATCGGCCAGTTTCTGCACCTTGCCTTGGGCACGGCGACGATCAAGCACACCGCTGGCGGTGAGCAGGGCGACACCGGCGGAGTCGTAGCCCCGGTATTCGAGACGGCGCAGGCCGTCGATCAGCATCGGGGTGACATCACGCGCCGCAACAGCGCCGACGATTCCGCACATGGCATGGAGGATAGGGAGGTGCCCGCGCTATTGTATCGGCAGCGCTTCCCCTTCCTTGTCGCAGGCCAACGCCTGCTTTCCGGAGATGCCTTTTGAGCCTCCTGCTGGCGATCCTTTCATTGCTCGTGGTGTTGCTGTCCGCCGCCCTCGGCTGGGCGCTGCTGCGCTTGCAGCGGAGAGTCGACGCGCTGCATACGCAGATCGGCGACGGCGCGTCTGCCATGCCGTCACCTCCGCCGGGATCCGGTCGCGCGCGGCCGGTGATCAAGATCGAAATCCTCAATCCGTTCGAGCTGGCGGTGCGCGATACACCGCTGGCCGGACCGGCAGCCAAGCTGGCGCCGAGGATGATCGAGCGCATCGTCTATTCGCGCGCGGCGATGCAGATTGCCGAGCAGCTGAAGGCGCAGGGTGTCGACGCGCAGGTGACCACCCATGGCGCCTGAAGTGGCTCAGATCGAAGCATCTGCAGATCCCTTGTTCTGGGCGCTGCTGCTGGGGCTGGTCATCGCCATTGGCCTGTTGGTCACCGTCGGTCTGCGCACCTTGAAGCTCAAGCGGGAATTGCAGCGGCTGGAAGCGGATCTGCAACGGGCGCTGGCCGATGGCCGCGAGCAAGCCGAGCGTCTGGCGACGCTGGAAAACCTCCTGGAAGCGCAGGCGACGGCCGAGCAGGTCATCGCCGCTGGCAGCTCGGTGGTGCGCGAGGTGCACAAGGGCATTGCGGCGATTCCGTTCAACATCCTCGATTCGATCCCGGCGACGCGTGAATCGGCGCGGCTGGTGCGCGGCGTGCACGATTCGATCACCGATGGCGTCTACGGCGCGCTATCCGGCCTCAACCGGGCGGTGGGCCGGGAGATTCGCAAGGGGTTGCAGGACGCGGCGTCAAAGCAGCGTGGCGAGCCCGGCAAGGCTGGCGTTGCGGTGGTGGTGCCGCCTCCCGCCATCGAGCCGCCGGACAGCGACGACAGCAAGCGCTGAATCGCGGACGATCCGTCGGCCATAAAAAAGCGCGAGACCGGCAAGCCGGCTCGCGCACCATCAGACAGAAACCGACGTTGAACCACCCGATGCGGTCAGATGGGGTCAGCTGACCCGGGAAGGTTCGAGGGGGAAGGTCGAATCTCTGTCGATGCAGGGAACGGTTCGGGTGCGGCTCAGGCCACAACGCCGAAGAAATGCGGGTTCGGTGCGTAATCCACCGCGCACTCACCGACGCTGCCGGGCAACTCCGGCGCGGCACGCAAGCGAGCGCTGATGTTGTCGATCTGCATCAGCATCAGCCGCGCTTGCAGCGCGATGTGCTGCAGCGTGTTGCCATCGACCAGCACCTGCGCCATCCAGACGCCGGTGCCATCGTCGCGATGCATGCGGCGCAGCGTTCCATCCGGGCGCAGACCGTGATCGCCGAGCGTGCGGCTCAGGGGTTCGATGGCGTCGCTGCCCAGCGTGACACGGTAAATATCGTCGGCAATGAATGAACGAAGCATGGTGATGAATCCTTTCAGGGGCGGAGGCCCTTGGGGCCCGTATCGCGATGGCTGAAGTCTGGGCGGACAGGCACAGACGTTTGTTGATGCACGTCGCAATAAGCGGCGACGGATGCATGAAGCCGAGCGAATCTGTTGGGTGCATCACAATCGCGGTTTCGAGGTGAACTGACGCTTAATGCGCCTTGGCGCGATTCAGCGGCGGCGTTGTTCAGCCAGCCCGTTCGGCCGCCGATGCGGCTAAAGTTCGGCCTCCTCTAATCGGAGCTACACCATGATCTGGACGCTTTTCATCGGCTTCGTCGTGGGCCTGGTCGCCCGCTTCCTGAAGCCTGGCAATGACGGCATGGGCATTATCCTGACCACCGTGCTGGGCATAGCCGGTTCGGCGGTCGCCAGCTACGGCGGCAAGGCGCTGGGCCTGTATCAGCCGGGCGAACCGGCTGGTTTCATCGGTGCGCTGATTGGTGCCGTGGTGTTGCTGTTCATCGTCGGCGCGATCCGCAAGCGGAACTGAAGGCCGCCACTTTCATCGCCGGAGGCGCCGCGTGCCGAGCAGGGCCGCCATACTCCGGCGATGAATTTTCTCGCCCATCTCTGGCTGACCGAACGCGCGGGCCTGCCGCTGGCCGGCGCGGTACTCGGTGACGTATTGCGCGGCCGGCTCGATGGCCGTCTGCCGCCGCAGCTGGAACGTTCGATCGCGCTGCATCGGCGGATCGACGTGGTGACCGATGCCCATCCGCTGGTGGTGCAGGCCAGAGCCGCATTCGGCAATGGTCAGCGCCGCTATGCCGGCATCGTCCTCGACGTGCTGCATGATCACGCGATGGCCCTCGCATGGCCTGCCATGCCAGAAGCGCTGGATGCGTTCGCGCTGCGGGCCGCAAGAGCTGTGGCCGATCCCGGTGCCTGGCAACTGGCGGTCAATCGCCCGGCGCCGGATGCTCAGCGCTTCGCTGCACTGCTGCGTTCGTATCGCGAAGAAACCGGCATCGACGAGTCGCTGGCGCGCATTTCAGCGCGGCTCAGCAAGCCACAGTTGCTGCTCGACGCCGCGGCTGGTTGGCGCACCCGGATGCCAACTGTTCGCGCCGAACATCCGATCCTGATGGCGGATCTGGAAGCGGCTGCGCTGACCTTCGTCGTTGGCGCCGCTCAGGGCGGCGAGGTCTGATCGAGCAGTTCGACGATCAACCCCGAGCAGTACGGGTAATCGTTCCAGATCAGGAAGTGATCGTCCTCGGGCAAGCGGATCACCCGCGTGTTCGGCTTCGGCAGGGTCTGCTCGGCGTAGTCCGCAGTGCGCGGGCTGACCAGCTTGTCCTTCATGCCCTGAGCCACTACCAGCGGCATCGTCAGCCGTGTCCAATCCGGCTCGATGGCTGCCAGCTCGCCTACCAGCGGCATGATCTCGTCGTTGGAATTGAACAGGTCATCGTCGGCGAACAGGCGCTGGAACCAGGTGCCCTTCAGCGACCGCGCCAGCCAGGTATCGGCCAGATGATTGAACCAGCGCGGATGCTCGAGCGCTGGCGAGATCGACGGCGCGAGCATCAGCACACCGGCCACCTGATCCGGATGATCCATCGCCATCTTGGCGGCGATCGGCCCGCCCAGTGAATGGCCGACCAGCCAGGTCTTGTGGCCATCGCTGCCGAGCAGGGGCGCCAGCAAGCGCGATTGATCGGCGAGCGCCGGTGCCATCTGGCCACTGCCGGAATTGCTGAAGCCGGGACGGTCGACGGCGATCAGGGTGGCGCGTTCGCGCAGACGCGGGTCGGCGAGATACCGATGCCAGCCCTGCCAGTTTCCGGGCGTGCCGTGGATGAAGAGCACGCGCTGCGGTCCGCCGGGCATCACCAGGTAATGGATGCTGCGGCCTTCGACGAGGTAGTCGTGCGCCTCGGGCTGCGGCCCGTCGGTAAACAGCTTGGCCAGTCGATCGTCGAAGCGCGGCGGCTTGGCGGGTTCCGCTGCGCCGGGGAGCTGCGAGCAGGCGCTCATCGCGACTAGGAGCAGAGACCGTAGCGCGGTACGCAACCAGCGACGCAGACCGCGCCGCCGGCTGCTCAAGCCGCGCCCGCCTCCGCGAGCAGTTCGCCGATGCGGCGATCCTTCTGCGCCCAGAGATCGGCGATCCAGTTCTGGATGTGCTTGCGGAACAGCTTGTCGGTCTCGTAACTGCCGACATACATTTCGTGCGGAATGGTGATCTGGCGAACGTCGACGATCACTTCCGGCACCCGGCAGCAGACGAAGTCCCAGAAGCCCTTTGCGCCGCCTGGATAGACGATGGTGACGTCGAGCAGCGAATTGATGTTCTCGCCGAGCGCGCCGATGGTCAGCGCGAAACCGCCCGCCTTCGGCTTCAGCAGATGCGTGTACGGCGACTTGGTTTCGGCCTGCTTGGTCTTGCTGAAGCGCGTGCCTTCAAGAAAGTTAAGCACCGTCACCGGAATGTTCTGGTAGCGCTCGCAGGCCTTCTTGGTGGTCTCGAAATCCTTACCACGCAGTTCCGGATGCTTGGCCAGGTACTTCGACGAATAGCGCTTCATGAACGGATAGTCGAGCGCCCACCAGCACAGGCCGAGTACCGGCACCCAGATCAGTTCCTGCTTGATGAAGAACTTGAAGAACGGCGCGCGCCGATCGAAAGCCTTCATCAGCACGTAAATGTCGTTCCAGGTCTGGTGATTGGAACTGACCAGGTACTGGCCCTTCATGTCGAGCTTGTCGACGCCGCGGATCGTCCAGCGCGTCGGCAGCAGCGCATCGCCGAGCAGCGTATTGACGGTGGCCCAGTGCTGGCCGCTGGCGGCCGCGGCGCGCGACAGCAGATCGCTGAGGCTACGGATCGGCGAAATCAGTTTCAGCAGCGCAAAGATCAGCAGCGGCGTGGCCCAGAACAGCGTGTTGACGGCCAGCAGCACCATCATGATCACGCCCGACAGCCAGCCCGGCAGGAAACGCAGCATCTGGGAAAACTCCTCGTGGGTGCCGCAGGTGATAAGGCTTATGGAGCCGGTACGGGCGCGGCGGGCGCTGGCTCGGCCGGCGCAGTTTCCGCAGGCGCAGTCTCGATCGGAGCGGCTGGAGCAGGCGCCACCGCTGCGGGAGCAGGCACTGGAGCAGCCGCAGCTGGCACCGCAGCGGCAGGAGCACCCGGAACCGGCGGCAGGTACTGCGCACGGCGTTTGCCGGACGGATCGACGACGCTGACCCGGTCGTAGTTGCCCGATGGCAGCTTGACCAGCACGCAAGGGCTGGTCGGCCCGTCGCTGCGCACTTCGCCCGTCTTCGGGCTCAGGAAGCTGGCGGTCAGACGCAATTCGTGCCCGTGCTGGTAGGCGAGACGGCTGATCAGCAAGCCATAACCGCCGGTCGCGCGAGCACCGTGTTCGACAACCGCGAACGGCCCCGGTGGGAGAGCAGCGCCCGGCGCGGCAATCAGATTGATGCCGCGGGCCGCCTGCCAGCTGCTTAGCGCGGCTTCATCGGCCAGCAGGGTGACGACGGCTGCGTCGCTAGTGGCGCCGCAGGAAACGAGGCGGCGAATCTCGCTGACTTCGGCGTTATCGTCGCCGCCCGGCAGCCGGTTCAGCCCCGGAATCGACACGCCGGCGCAGCCCGCCATCAACACCGCAGCCACCGCTGCGAGCGGTGCAGCGAGGTGATGGAAACGGGAAGCGAAGCCTGGACGCATGGCGGTTCATGTCTCTGATCAGGCGACAGCGGCTGCGGTCGCGCCTTCGTAGTTTGGCACGCTGCGCGCGAGCGCCGCATCCTGAAGGATCAGGTCGGCAGCTCGTTCGGCGATCATCGTCGTCGGCGCATTGGTGTTGCCGCCGATCAGGGTCGGCATGATCGAGGCATCGACCACGCGCAGTCCGGTCAGCCCGTGGACACGCAGACGCGGGTCGACCACGGCCATTGCATCGCGGCCCATCTTGCAGGTGCCGATCGGGTGGTAGACGGTTTCGGACTTGGCGCGGATGTAGGCACGGATGTCGTCGTCGCTCTGCACGGCGCGGCCCGGTTCCAGCTCATCGACGGCGTGCCTGGCGATTGCCGGCTGGGCCAGCAGTTCACGCGCCTTGTGGAAGCCTTCGACCAGCGCCTGCATGTCGCGTTCGGTGGCCAGATAGTTGGCATCGATCAAGGGCGCGGACATCGGATCGGCATCGCGCAAGCTCAGCCGGCCGCGGCTTTCCGGACGCAGGAAACACGTCATCAAGGTGTAGGCGTAATGCCGGAACAGCGGCGCCAGGGTCTGGCCGTGATTGGCGTAGACGAACGGTACCAGATGCCATTGCAGATCCGGCACCGTCTGCTCGGCATTGCTGCAGATGAAGCCGCCGGCCTGTGCGAAGTTCGAGGTCAGCTCGCCACGCCGGCCGAACAGATAGCGGATCACGCCCCAGGCGCCTTTCAGCAGGCCCAGCGGACGCAGGCTGATCGAATGCCGGGTGCGCTCGCGCATCGTGATGTGGATGTCGAGATGATCCTGCAGGTTTTCGCCTACACCCGGCAGTTCATGAATCTGCGGTATGGCGTGCTTGCTCAGCTCCGCCTTCGGGCCGACGCCGGACAGCAGCAACACCTGCGGCGAACCGATGGCACCGGCGCTGAGGATCACTTCCTGGCTGGCGCGAACATCGTGAATGCGGCCGCCGCCGAGGTAACGCACGCCGATCGCGCGCTTGCCTTCGAACAGCACGCGCGCGACATGGGCGCGGGTGATCACCGTCAGATTGTCGCGGCCCTTGACCGGATCGAGAAAGCCGCGCGCATTGCTGCAGCGCTGACCGTTCTTCTGCATCGTGTGGTAGTAGCCGACCCCTTCCTGCTGCGCGCCGTTGAAGTCATCGGTGACCGCGTGTCCAGCTTCGCGGCCGGCGGCGACGAAGGCCTTCATCAGCGGATTCAGGTAGCGCGGCTCGGCGACGTTCAAAGGCCCGCCGCTGCCGTGATAAGAACGGCCGTCGTCGACCTTGTCGATCGCCTCGAAATTCTCCATGCGCCGGAAGTACGGCAGCACGTCCTTGTACGACCAGCCCTCGTTGCCAAGGCTGGCCCAGTGGTCGTAATCCCAGGCGTGGCCCCGGACGTAGCACATGGCATTGATCGACGACGAGCCACCCAGGGTGCGGCCGCGCGGCCAGTACATCTGGCGGTTGCCGCAGTTCGCCTGCGGCGCGGTCCAGAAATTCCAGTTGAGGATCTTCGAGCGCACCACTGGAATGATGCCGGCCGGCATGTGGATGAACGGGCTGGAATCCGCCGGGCCGGCTTCGATCAGGCAGACCTTCCACTTGCCGCTGGCGCTCAGGCGATTGGCCAGCACGCAGCCCGCAGAACCGCCGCCAGCAATGATGAAATCAAAAGTTTTCTGGTCACTCATACCAATCGTCCTTGGTCAGTTCATCGCATCGCTGATGAATTCCGCACAATCGTAATCGCGCATACCGCTCGCCTTGGCGAACGAATCGAACGATCAGTCTATTGCCTGATGCAGCTGGCGTCACGCCGTGTAACTCCGATTGTTGAGTGCTAGCGTAGGGCCTGTTAGCAATTACTTTGATCGCTGCGGCGGAGGTCATTTCTGCGCAGTGCAACGAACGAGGGTCGGGCAATTGCCCGACCCAATGGCCGACCCATTGGCGCGACGAGAGAGGCAGCAATGCGCAGAAATGGCCCCGCCCCGAAGGGTTGCGGTCAAAAAGCCGCCGGGACTTCGTTGCGAACCTTGACCATAGGTAGGCTATGGCCTGCGGTTCGCGCGTCGCCCGGCGGCCCAGTGAGACTACTTGGGACCTGCAACGCAGCGACCAAAGCAATTGCCAACAGGCCCTCGCCATGAACGCTCTCAATTCGCCGCAGGCGGCCGACGCCAGCACTCGCCGTGTCGATGTCCCGCTGAACCTGGACACGGTGCTGTCGACCCTGATCGCCGATGGCCTCTGCACGCAGGCCGCGGCGCAGGCCTTGCTCGCCAAGCCGTTGCTGCGCGGCGAGCATCGGCATCCACTGGTGCGGGTCGCGGCTTGCGACTGGGACAACCCCACGCTACCGGGCCGCAAGCTGACCCTGGAAGCACTGATGCAATGGCTCGCTGGCCGCGCCGGCCTGCCCTATCTGCGCATCGATCCGCTCGGCATCGAAGTCGCGCGGATCACCACGGTGATGCCGTACGCCTATGCGTCGCGGCTGAAGATCCTGCCGATCAAGGTGCAGGGCAGCGAGGTGACGATCGCCACCAGCGAGCCCTGGGTGTTCGACTGGGTGCACGATCTGAAGCAGGCGCTGAAGCTCGACATCAAGCGCGTGGTCGCCAATCCGATCGACATCGATCGTTATCTGGTCGAGTTCTATGCGCTGGCCCGCTCGGTGAAAGCCAGCGGCGAGGAACGCGCGAAGCTAGTCAGCTTCGGCAGCGCGCGTTCGCTGGAACAGCTGACCGATCTCGGCCGCCGCGGCCAGCTGACGGCCGATGATTCGCACGTCGTCAACATCGTCGACTGGCTGCTGCAGTACGCCTTCGAATCGCGCGCCAGCGACATCCATCTGGAGCCGCGTCGCGACAGCGGCAACGTGCGCTTCCGCATCGACGGCGTGCTTCACGAGGTCTACCAGATCCCGGCGCCAGTGATGGTCGCGGTGACCAGCCGGATCAAGATCCTCGGCCGCATGGATGTCGCCGAGAAGCGCAAGCCGCAGGACGGCCGGATCAAGACCCGCTCGCCAGATGGCAAGGAGATCGAACTGCGTTGTTCGAGCCTGCCGACCGCGTTCGGCGAGAAGCTGGTCATGCGCATCTTCGACCCCGAAGTGCTGGTCAAGGATTTCCGCCAGCTCGGCTTCAACGAGGCCGAGGCCAAGGCCTGGGCAGCGATGATCGAGCAGCCGAACGGCATCGTGCTGGTCACCGGCCCGACCGGCTCGGGCAAGACCACGACGCTCTACTCATCGCTGAAGCAACTGGCGACACCGCAGGTCAACGTCTGCACGATCGAAGACCCGATCGAACTCGTCGACGGCAGCTTCAACCAGATGCAGGTGCAGCCGAACATCGAACTGGGCTTCGCAGAAGGCATCCGGGCGCTGATGCGCCAGGACCCGGACATCATCATGGTCGGCGAAATCCGCGATCTGGAAACTGCCGAGATCGCGATCCAGGCGGCGCTCACCGGCCATCTGGTGCTGTCGACGCTGCACACCAATGACGCGCCGAGCGCGATCAGCCGTTTGCTCGATCTGGGCGTGCCGGGTTATCTGATCAAGTCGACCTTGCTCGGTGTGGTGGCCCAGCGCCTGGTGCGCAAGCTGTGCCCGCACTGCAAGCGCGCTGCGGTGATCGAGCCCGAGCGCTGGGCCGAGATCAGCGGCGGCTGGCCGATCGACCGGCCGGCGCAGATCTACGCGCCGGTGGGCTGCCTGGAATGCCGCGAAACCGGCTATCTGGGCCGGGTCGGCATCTACGAGATCATGCCGCTGTCGGCGACCTTGAACGCCGCGATCAGCGCGACCACCGATCTGCTGCTGCTGCGCCAGCAGGCGCTCAAGGACGGCATGATGCCGCTGCGCATCGCTGGCTGCGTGAAGCTGGCCGAAGGCGTCACCAGCGTCGAGGAAGTGCTCGGTCTGGCGGCGTTCACGAAGGTCACTTAAGCACCATCGCTTTAACGCGATCGCCATCGGCCGTTCACGTTCGATGGACATCATCGGCGGTTCATCCCTCAACTGGAGAACCGACGATGAACCGAGCTTTGCGCAGATCGCTGTTTGCCGTGGCTGTTGCCGGCGTGCTGCATGTCGAAACCGCTGCCGCCGCCGTGACCCTGCTGGGCACCGGCGCGATTTCCGGCACCGCCACCGACCAGTCCGGCCTCACCGGCGTGCTCGAAGACGGCGTCACCCTGAAGAACCAGATCGGCGGCTTCGGCTCGGCGTTCACCTATACCGGTCGCGGCCTGAGCTTCATCGCCACCCCGGATCGTGGCCCGGCAGACGGCAACAGCAGCTACATCGACCGCATCTACCGCATCGACATCGGCGTGCGCCAGATCGCCCCGTACGGCACCAACGCCTTCCAGTTCACGCCGGCGGTCGTCCAGACCCTGCTGCTCAGCAATGAAGCCGGCCAGCCGCTGACCGGCAGCAACGCCGCGTTCGACGCCACCGGCTCGACCGACAGCCTGCGCTTCGATCCGGAAGGCATCCGCATCGACGCCTGTGGCACCAGCGCCTACGTTTCCGACGAATACGGCCCGTACCTGTACTCGTTCGACCTGGCCACCGGCAAGCGCACCGGCTCGGTGAAGCTGCCGACCAAGCTGCTGATCGATGCCGCTTCGGCCAACCCGGCCAGCGAACTGAGCAACAACGCGTTCGGCCGTCAGGCCAACCGCGGCATGGAAGGCCTGGCGATCAGCCCGGATGGCAGCAAGCTTTACGGCTTGATGCAGAACGCGCTGATCCAGGACGGCGCTCTGAGCCCGACCAACGCCCGCGTCAGCACCAACTCCCGCCTGGTCGAAATCACCCTGGCAACCGGCGCGCTGCGCGAGTTCTATTACCCGCTCGATGCCGCCGGCTACGGCCTGAACGAAATCCTGGCGATCAACGACCACGAGTTCCTGGTCATCGAGCGTGACGGCCGCGCCGGTGCTGCCGCCCAGTTCAAGCGCATCTTCAAGATCGACATCAATGGCGCCAGCGACATCCGCAACATCAAGTCGCTGCCGGCGACCGAGATTCCCGCCGGCGTGGTACCGGTGACCAAGACGCCGTTCATCGATCTGCTCAGCCCGGCGTTTGGCCTGGCAGGCGCCAGCTTCCCGGAGAAGATCGAAGGCCTGGCGTTCGGCCCGACCCTGCCGACCGGCCAGCGCACCTTGCTGGTCACCTCCGACAACGACTTCTTCGCCAACCAGAACTCGAACATCTTCGTGTTCGGTGTCGATGCCGCCGATCTGCCGGGTTATCAGGCGCAGCAGGTGCGCAGCTGCCAGTAAGCCGCCGATAGCTTCGGGCGGATATGAAAAACCCCGCTTCGGCGGGGTTTTTCTTTGCGGCGTAACGCCTGAATCTTCGCGGGCGAAGCTCGCGAAGATTCAGCCGAATCGACCCGTGATGTAGTCCTCGGTCTTCGATTCCTTCGGCTTGGTGAATACCTGGCTGGTTTCACCGAACTCGACCAGTTCGCCGAGATACATGAACGCCGTGAAGTCGGCGACGCGGGCGGCCTGCTGCATGTTGTGGGTGACGATACAGATCGTGTAATCGCTCTTCAGCTGATAGATCAGTTCTTCGACCTTGGCCGTGGCGATTGGATCGAGCGCCGAGGTCGGCTCATCGAGCAACAGCACTTCCGGGCGCACGGCGATCGAGCGGGCGATGCACAGGCGCTGCTGCTGACCGCCCGAAAGGCCCAGGCCGCTCTGGTTCAGCTTGTCCTTCACTTCGTCCCACAGCGCGCCGCGCTTCAGCGCCGTTTCAACGCGATCGTCGAGCTCGGACTTCGGCACCTTTTCGTACAGACGAATGCCGAAGGCGATGTTGTCGTAGATCGACATCGGGAACGGCGTCGGCTTCTGGAAGACCATGCCGATGCGCGCGCGCAGCAGGTTCAGATCCTGTTTCGGGTCCAGCAGGTTCTTGCCTTCGAACAGGATTTCGCCTTCCGCCCGCTGCTTCGGGTAAAGGTCGTACATGCGGTTGAAGATGCGCAGCAGGGTCGACTTGCCGCAGCCGGAGGGGCCGATCAGCGCGGTGACCTTCTTGTCGTAGATCGGCATCGAAATCGACTTCAGCGCCCGGTAGTCGCCGTAGTAGAAGTTGACGTCGCGCACCGAGACCTTCTCGTTCATCGGCAGCTTCGGCGCGCTGGTATCGCGCGGAGTGAGATACGGCCGCTGCGTCGAAATCGGTGCGGGATTGGCTTCGTTCATGGCGTCAGTTCTTCTTCGAATTCTGGGTCGACAGCGCGCGGGCACCGATATTCAGGATCAGTACCGTCATCGTGATCAGCAGTGCTGCCGTCCAGGCCAGCTGCTGCCACTCAGGATAGGGACTCAGTGCGAACTGGAAGATGACAACCGGCAGATTGGCCATCGGTGCGTTCATGTTGGTGGACATGAACTGGTTGTTGAGGGCGGTGAACAGCAGTGGCGCGGTCTCGCCGGTGACGCGGGCAATGGCGAGCAGCACGCCGGTGACCATGCCGGCCTTGGCAGCGCGGTAGCAGACCTTGGAAATCACCAGCCAGCGCGGTGAGCCGAGCGCGGCAGCAGCTTCGCGCAGGCCATCCGGCACCAGCAGCAGCATGTCTTCTGTGGTGCGCACCACCACCGGCAGCACGAGCAGCGCCAGCGCGACACCGCCGGCCCAGGCCGAGAAGTGGCCCATGGTCACCACCATGACTTCGTAGACGAACAGGCCGATGACGATCGACGGTGCCGACAGCAGGATGTCGTTGATGAAGCGGACGACCGTGGTCAGCCAGGTGTTGCGGCCGTACTCGGCCATGTAGGTGCCGGCGAGGATGCCGATCGGCGTGCCCAGCGCGGTGCCGAGCAGGGTCATCACCACGCTGCCGAAGATCGCATTCAGGATGCCGCCAGCACTGCCTGGCGGCGGCGTGTTCTCGGTGAACACCGCGAGGTTCAGACCACCGACGCCGCGGTACACGAGCGTGCCGAGGATCAGCAACAGCACGAACATGCCGGAGACCGCGGCCGCCCAGGACAGCACCATCAGCAGGCGGCTGACGAAGCGGCGGCGGTTGTACATCGCCATGTTGAACGCATGTGGCTGCATGGCGGTTATCCGGCTTTCTGCTTGAGGCGATAGAGCATGTAGCGAGCGATCGCCAGCACGATGAAGGTGATCACGAACAGCAGCAGGCCGAGCGCGATCAGGCTGGACGAATACAGCTCGGTCTCGGCTTCGGTGAACTCGTTGGCGATCGATGCGGAAATGGTCGTGCCGGGTGCCAGGATCGAACCGGAGATGCGGTGGGCGTTGCCGATCACGAAAGTGACCGCCATCGTTTCACCGAGTGCGCGGCCCAGGCCGAGCATGACGCCGCCGATGACGCCGGTGCGGGTGAACGGCAGCACCACCTTGGTGACCACTTCCCAGGTCGTGCAGCCGAGACCGTAGGCGGATTCCTTGAGCACCGGCGGCACGGTCTCGAAGACGTCGCGGGTGACCGAGGTGATGTACGGCAGCACCATGATGCTGAGGATGATGCCGGCCGTGAACACGCCGATGCCGTAGGGCGGGCCGGCAAACATCGCGCCGAGGAAAGGCACGCCTTCGAAGGCTTCGATGACCACCGGTTGCACGTGCACCTGCAGGAACGGCGCGAGTACGAACAGGCCCCAGATGCCGTAGATGATCGACGGGATGCCAGCCAGCAGTTCGATGGCCGTGGAGATGCTGCGCTTCAGGCTCGGCGGACAGAGTTCGGTGAGAAAGATCGCGATGCCAAGGCTGATCGGAATGCCGATCACCATGGCGATCAACGAAGTGATGATGGTGCCGTAGACCGGCGCCAGTGCGCCGAACTTCTCGGTCACCGGGTTCCATTTTTCGGTGGTCAGAAAATCAAAACCGAAAGTCTTGAAGGCCAGCCACGAGCCATTGATCAAGGTCACGATCACACCCGTGAGCAGCAGCAGCACGGTGATCGCGGCGATCCGCGTAGCGGAACGCAGCACGGCATCCCAGAGGGTGTGACGACGCAATCCGGCCGACGAGATGGACTGCATAGAGGCCTGATTCGCCACGGAGGCAACCTGGTTCACGGAAGGATTCCCCGGACTTTACACAAAGAAGGGAGACCGGCCATAGCCGACCTCCCTCGGGATCATTCGGCGGTTTACTTGAAGACGGCCTGACCTGCCTTGTCCTTGATGTTGGCCTTCCAGGAGGCCTGGATCAGCTTGACCACCGCCTCGGGCATCGGCACGTAGTCCAGATCGTCGGCCTGCTTGGCACCGGCGGCCGACATCGACCAGTCGAAGAACTTCAGCGCTTCGCCGACAGTCGCCGGATCGGACGGCTGCTTGTACATCAGCACGAACACGGCACCGGTGATCGGCCAGCTCTGGGCACCGGGCTGATCGGTCAGGATGACGTAGAAGCCGGGCGCCGAATCCCAGTTGGCATTGGAGGCGGCAGCCTTGAAGGTGTCGGCCTCCGGAGCGACGGTGCCGCCGCTCTTGTTGATCATCTTGGTGTACGTCAGCTTGTTCTGCTTGGCGTAGGCGTACTCGATGTAACCGATCGAGCCCTTGGTTTGCTTGACCACGCCGGCAACGCCTTCATTGCCCTTGGCGCCGATACCGGTCGGCCACTCGACGGCGGAATTGGCACCCACGGCTTCACGCCATTCCGAATTGGTCTTCGCGAGGTAGTCGGTAAACAGGAACGTGGTGCCCGAACCATCCGAACGATGGACAACGGCGATCTTGGTCTTCGGCAGCTTGGCCGACGGGTTCAGCGCGACGATCGCCTTGTCGTCCCAGGCGGTGATCTGGCCGAGGAAGATGCGCGAAATGAGGTCGGAACTCAGCACCAGGTCGCCCGGATTGATTCCATCGACATTGATGACCGGCACGACACCGCCCATCACGGCCGGGAACTGCGTCAGGCCGGCTTCGTTGAGTTCTTCGATTTTCAGCGGCTTGTCGGAAGCGCCGAAGGTGACGGTCTTGGCCTTGATCTGCTTGATGCCGCCGCCCGAACCGATCGACTGATAGTTGAGGCCGATGTCGGTGTCTTTCTTGTAGGTATCCGCCCACTTCGAGGCGATCGGATAGAAAAAGGTTGATCCGGCGCCGGATATGTCGGCAGCCAGCGCCATCGGCGCGATGAAGGTGACGGCCGCGCCAAGCACGAAGGTACGCAGCGCAGCTTTGTTGATGAGACTCACGAATTTCTCCTGAAGGGTTCGGCCCGAAAACCGACCGTAATGTCAGCTACTTAGAGCGTACTGGCGTTGTTTGACGGTTTCGTTGCACTGAAACCGGTCAAAGCTTGCCAAAGCACCCGTCAGGCATAGTGTTTGCGACTTTTGTGACAGTTGCATGACGGCGTTGACAAAAAATCAACGCTAGACGCCCAGGTCGTAATAGGCGATCCCGAAATCCTGCAGCGCGCCGGTACGGCGATCGCCGATGCGATTGATGCGGATGCCGCGGCAGGCAGGTGCAATGCCCGGTGCCGGGCGGCCTTCGTGCAGCGCCGCGTACTGCTCGGCGTTCAGCGCGACGGCGCCATCGAGCGCGCCGGCCAGATGGATGCGGCTGGCGGCGTCCTGCCAGCCCGGCACGATGCGCGCGGGGATCGCTTCGGAGGCGTCGCCGCTGCCATAGCCGATCAGCAGGATCTCGCGGCCGGCGAGATCGCGGCCCGCTTTCGCGGCTTCTTCAAGCCCGGCGGCCAGCCAGCCCGGCAGCGCTGCCGAATACAGGTTGCCCATCGCCATCATCGGCTTCGCACCGAGGCGCATCTTGTCGTCGACCACCCGCTTGTAGGTGTCGGTCTCGCGGAAGGCTTTCATCAGTCCGGCGGTCAGCGGATACGGTTCGGCGACGGTGCCGTCGAAGTCCGGCTCGAAGGCGCGCGTGGTCACCGCTGCCATCTCGGCTGCGAGCTGCACCGGATCGACGCCGGACGCCACGCAGTAGCCGTTCAGTTCGTCGGCACCGAGGGCGCCGTCGGCACCGAGCGCGAACAGGTAGCCGAGCGCCCAGGCCGTGACCGGCATCTTGTGATACGGGCGATGCATGAACACCGCTTCCAGCTCGCGGAAGTAGCGGCCGTGGGCGCCACCGCGCTTGGCCAGCAGCTGGTCGATCGCCGACAGGGTTTCGTCGACATAGCAGGCGGTCGAGAACTTGCCGTTGAACACCGGGAAATCGGAAAGGCGACCGCTGACGCTGGTGGTCTGGCCGGCGTAACGCTGGAACGGCTTGCGGAAATCGAGGCCGCGGAAGGTCGAAGCGCTGCCGCCGTTGCGCAGATCGAGGGCGACGATCTTCGGATCGCGCTCCAGCAGCATGGCGACCGCACCGGCGCCTTGCGTCGGTTCGCCGGAGGAGCCGCGCTCGTATTCGGCGATGTCGGCAGCAACGACGACGGCCTGACGCTCGGCGCCATCGTGGGCCAGATAGCGCACCGCGCCCTTGAGGCCGTAGACACCGGCCAGGCAGGCCTGCTTGAACTCCGGCACTTCGCAGTCGCGGGCGATGCGCGGCCGGCCGGTGGCGGCCAGCGCGCGATCGACGAGACCGCGGACGATCACCGCACCGGTGGCGTTGTCGACGCTGGACTCGGTGCCCAGCGCCAGATAGCCGATCTTCGCCGGGTCGACGGCATTGCGATCGATCAGCGCCAGCACTGCGTTGGCGGCCATCGTGTAGACGTCTTCCTCGACACCCGGCACGCGGAAGCTTTCGCCGATCACCGCGCGCGTCTTGTCCCAGCTGTTGCCGGTCCACTCGCACCATTCGCGCAGGTCCACGCGATACGGCGGCACATAGGCCGCGAAGGCACTGATGCCGAATTCTGCCTTGCTCATGTCTTCTCTCTCTTTTTGCAGCGCCCCACGTCGGTCACGGATGGACTTCGTAGGTGCGGTTTTTCCATTTCGAGCGCACGCCGCGCCAGCTCCGGATCGCGGAACTCCACGTCATCCCGAGATACAGCGCCCCAATCAAAGGTGAGGCCAGCGCCCAGAGCGGCGACAGGCCGTAGTAATGCAGGGTCGGCACATAGGCCGCGCACATCGCCAGCAGCGCCAGCGCGGCCAGCCAGGAGCCATGCGCCAGCGCGACCAGCGGGAACCAGTAGGCCAGCGCGAACAGCGCAGTGACCAGCAGCAGCAGCGGTGTGGAATAGCGCAGCTGGGTGAAAGCCGAGCGGGCGACCATGTCGTGCACGCTCTTCAGCGTGCCGTAGGGGCGCAAGCTGATGACGCCGCGGCTGAGGCCGATCCAGGTCTTGTAGCCGCCGTCCTTGACGTGCCGGGCCAGGGTGCAGTCATCGATCAGCGCGCCCTTCAGGCATTCGAAGGCATTGACCTTGCGAAGTGCGGACGTATCGACCAGCACGCAGCCACCGGCCGCAGCCGCCACCCACTTCGACGGCGAATTCGATACCGCGAACGGATAGATCAGCTTGAAGTAGTAGACGAAGGCCGGCAGCAGCAGGCGATCCCAGAACGAGGTGCGGCGCAGATCGGCCATCAGGCTGACGAAGTGCGCGCCCCTGGCCCGCTTGTGCGCGAGCAGCGCCGACAGCAGGCCCGGTTCGAGCGCGATATCGGCATCGAGCAGCAAGGTCATCGCCGTCTTGACCCGCGACTTGCCCTGCTCCAGCGCCCACAGCTTGCCGGCCCAGCCCTTCGGCAGCGGCTGGCCGGCAATCACTTCGACATTCGGATAGCGACGGGCGATATCGCCGGTGCCGTCATCGGACTGATCGTCGATGACGACGATATTCAATCCCGCGCCTTGTGCCTGAAGGCTGTCCAGCGTGCGCTCGAGGACTTCGGCCTCGTTGCGGGCCGGAATCAGCACGGTCACGGTATCCATGTCGCCGTGTCCGCCCTGGCCATCGGGGCCGAAGCCGGTCGGCTCCAGCTGCTCGCGGACGCTCCACGGCCGCCATGGGGCCAGCCACAGGCCGAACCACATGACAGCCGCAGGAACGGCCAACCAGAACGCGGCATCCATCTCGATCACCTTTGAAGACCGGCGGTTGCGGAAATCGCAGCTGCCGACTAGCCCTAGGCCTTTTCGGCTGCCGGCTTGGCCTTCTTGGTGATCGCGCTGATCGGAATCCGCACCGCCGCCGCATCGCTGCGATTGCCGTAGAGAATCGGCAGATCGGGCGCCATCGGGCCATCGATGTCCGGGCCGAACAGCGCCACGCGCGCCGCCTTCAGCGGGTTGGCGAAGGTGTCGTTGACCGCCGTGCCTTCGAAACCGCAGTGGGCCATGCAGTTATCGCACTTCGGGTTCTTGCCGACACCGTAGTTTTCCCACTGCGTGGTTTCCATCAGCTCCTTGTAGGTGCTGACATGACCTTCGTCGACGAGCAGGTAGCAGGGCTTCTGCCAGCCGAACACGTTGTAGGTCACCGTGCCCCAAGGCTCGCACTGGTAGGCCTGGTTGCCGGCGATGAAGTCGAGGAACATCGGCGACTGGTTGAACTTCCAGTTCGACTTGCGTGCCCGGCCGATGCGGAACACATCGCGGAACAGCTGCTTCGACGAGGTGCGGCCGAGGAACACGTCCTGACGCGGCGCGTGCTGGTAGCTGTAGCCCGGCGACACGGTGATGCCTTCAACGCCCAGGGTCATCGCGTAGTCGAAGAAATCGGCGATCTCTTCCGGCGGCTCGCCGGAGAACAGCGTGCAGTTGATGGTGACGCGGAAGCCGCGCTCGACGCACATCTTGATCGCTTCGACAGCCTTGACGAAGACGCCGTCCATGCACACCGATTCGTCGTGGCGCTTTTCCAGACCGTCGAGATGGATCGACATCGTCAGGTACGGCGACGGGGTGTAATCGTTGATGTGCTTCTTCAGCAGGATCGCGTTGGTGCACAGGTAGACGAATTTCTTCATCTTCACCAGGCCGGCGACGATCTGCGGCATTTCCTTGTGAATCAGCGGCTCGCCGCCCGGAATCGAGACCATCGGCGCGCCGCATTCGGCGGCGGCGGCCAGCGCCTTCTCGACGCTGACGCGCTGCTGCAGGATGTCCTTCTCGTAATCGATCTTGCCGCAGCCGGCACAGGCGAGATTGCACTGGAACAACGGCTCCAGCATCAACACCAGCGGATAGCGCTTCACACCCGCAAGCTTCTTGCCGAGAAGGTAGCGTGCGACGGTGACCTGCTGGATAAGCGGAACGCCCATGGGTTCTCCAAAACTCTAGTGACTGCGCCAGAAGGCGCTGCTGTGACGACTCCGCCGACCGCTCGCGGTGCCTTTTGCTAAGAGTGAGGAACTGGCCTGATCCAGACCAGTCCCCGAATCCTGCATTTTATGCCAAAGACGCCAGCGGCTGCCGCGCGTATACCCCGGCGTGCTGCGCGCGGATGCGCGCCCACTCGATCTTGAACCACGGCGTGAAGCGTTCCGGGCTCGCCTCGATCTCGGCATCGAGGGCATCCGGCGCGATGTAGCGGATCGCCGAAATCTCGTTGGCGTTGACCACCGGGGCCACATCGCTGCGGCCGGCATAGACCCAGCACAGCTCATGCTCGGCGCCGGTGGCGTCGAACTGGGCCTGGTACTGGAACTTGAACAGGAAATCGAAGCGGCATTCGAAGCCGAGTTCTTCCTTCAACCGGCGATGGATCGCGATATCCATGGTTTCGCCGCGGCGCGGGTGGCTGCAGCAGGTGTTCGACCAGAACTGGCCCCACAGCCGCTTGCCCGCCGCGCGCTGCTGCAGCAGCAGTTCGCCAGCCGAATTGAACACGAACAGCGAGAACGCGCGATGCAGGGTGCCGTGGCCCATGTGGGCTTCGGCCTTCAGCAGGTAGCCGACTTCGTTGTCCTGCTCGTCGACCAGGATCAGCGGCTCGTCGTCGAACGAGACCACCTCGTGCACGCCGCCAACCGCCATTTTCATGTCACCCAATGCGCACCTCCAGACCCGAATAACCCGCGTCGCGCAGCGCGGCGATGACCCGCTCCGGATGTTCCGGCGCCAGCGCGATGATCGAACCGCCGCCGCCGCCGCCGGTCAGCTTGGCGCCGAGGGCACCCTGCTCGCGGCAGATCTGCACCATTTCCTCGATTTCCCAGCTCGACACCCGCAGCGCATTGAGCAGACCGTGGCAGACATTCATCAGATCGCCAAGGCGCTCGAGCTGATAATTCTGCACCGCGTCGACCCCTTGCAAGGTCAGCGCGTCGATCTGCCGGAAGATGTTTTCGTACAGCTCCGGGTTCTTCAGCCAGGCCGCACGAACGCCGCCCACGGTTTTCGCGGTCAGGCTTTCCTTGCCGCTGATGCCGACCACCAGCGGAATCGGCTTGGCGAGCGCCAGCGGCTTCATCAGCAGCGGCTGGCCTTCATGCGCGCGGCGATAGAGCAGCGGCTTGCCGAAGGTGGCGACGGTGTTGTCGATGCCGCTCGGCGTGCCGTGGGCAACCTTCTCGCACTCGAAGGCCAGCGCGTTGATCTCGTCGTCGGTATGGCCGAGCTTGAAGTGCTGGTCGAGCGCACGGATCACCGCAACCGCCATCGCCGCCGAGCCGCCCAAGCCCATGCCGCGCGGCACGTTGGGGAACACTTCGATGCGCAAGCTGCGCTCGGTCAAGCCAAGCTTGTCGAAAACGATGCCCAAGCTACGCTGGAACGAATCGCGATGCGCCGGATCCTTGTGCAGGCGCGATTCGACGCCCCAGCGCGGAATGATCAGGTCGACACCCGGATTGGCGCTGCCGCTGTCGCCATCCTGCACGCTGGCCTCGATGGCCAGCGGCACCGGTGCGGCAATCGCATGGCTGCCGTAAACCACCGCATGTTCGCCGAGCAGGATGATCTTGCCGTGACCCTGGGAGCGCGGCGCGTTCGACGTCGGCTCCTCGCCACCAGCTTCCTGACGCAGGGCTTTCTTGACCTGCACGACGATTTCCTGCGCCTTCCAGATCTTGATGTCGCCGCCTTCGATCAGGCGCTCGACCACGGTTTCGAAGATCTCCGGCGAGGCTCCAGCGGCCAGCGCCACCGAGCGCGCGTGCAGGGTCATGTGACCCTGCTGGATGCCTTCGGTGGCCAAGGCGCGGATCGCCGAGAAGTTCTGCGCGAGACCGACGGTGCCCATCACCATCGCCAGTTCGCGCGCCGAGGTGGCGCCGAGCAGGCGGTGGTTCAGCGCTACGGTCGGGTTCGACTGCAACGGGCCGCCGACGGTACCGACCTTCATCGGAATCTCGATCTCGCCGACCAGCGCGCCGTCGTCGCCCTTGTACCAGCGGGTCAGCGAGGTATAGCGGCCAGAGCGCGCCGCATAGGCATGGGCACCGGCTTCGATCGCGCGCCAGTCATTGCCGGTGGCCAGCGCGACGGCATCGACGCCGTTCATCACACCCTTGTTATGGGTCGCCGCACGATACGGATCGACGCTGGCGAAATCGGTGGCCAGCACGATGCCGTCACGCACTTCCTCGCCCGAGAAACCCTTGCCGGCGAGACGCGCGACCGGAATCACGCACTTGGCGCGGACCAGCGCGCGATCGGTGAGGTTCGACAGGATGCGCAGAAAGACCTTGCCGCCGGTGATCGACTCGACCAGCGAGGCCAGGCCTTCGCACATCGTGTTGACCAGGTTCGCGCCCATCGCATCGCAGGTGTCGACGACCAGATGCAGCACCATCATGTCGCCGCGGCCATCGGGCCGCGGGTGCAGGTGGATCTCGACATCGCGGGCACCGCCGCCACGGGCGACCATCTGCGGATGTAGCGAATTGGCGAGGTTCAGCAGTTCGGCCTTGCGCTGCAGCAGCGCGCTCTGGGCGCGCGGCACGTTGGGAATATCGACGACCTGGATCTGGCCGATCAGCATCGACTCGTCCATCTCGGCCGTGAAGCCACCGGCGCCCCGAACGATCTTGGCGGCGCTGGAAAGTGCAGCGACGATCGACGGTTCCTCGACCACCAGCGGGATCACGTAGTCCTTGCCGTTGATCAGGAAGTTGAGCCCCAAACCGACCGGCAAGCCCATGACCCCGACGACGTTCTCGATCATCTTGTCGGCGCGATGCAGCGACAAGGTGTGCTCGCCGGAAATCATCTGCTGGTAGTCGGCTTCCGACACCCAGCCGCGCTCGCGCATCAGCCGCACGCGATCGCTGACCGACAGCTTGTAGAACTCCGGGATCCTCGATTTATCGAGCGATTGGTCGGGCGACTTGGCCGCGGCGGGCGCGGTGGGTTGGGGTTCGGCACTCATGCTTCGACACTCTCCGTTATCGCGATCCGCAGGCCGGTCACATCGACCGCCAGCGGCACGCTGGCGAACCCGGCTGCTGCCAGCTGCGCGACGGCAGCAGTCAGACGCTCGGGGTCCGTTGCAAACAACACGCCGACGTCACCACCACCGGCACCACAAGGCTTGTAGACCACACCTTCATGCGAGGCTGCGATGGCAGCGATCGCCACATGTTCTTCGGAATAGATGCTGACGCCGCTGGCCAGGCCGAGCGCACGCAGATCGTTGGCGTAGCTCGACGCACAGCTCAGGAAGCCCGCCGCATCAGCGGCCGCGAGTGCTTCGACGGCAGCCGAAGCGATCGAGCTCAGCGCGTCCATCCGGGTTCGGTATTCGGCTTCGTGATCGAGCCGCCAGGCGCGCAGGATCGACAGGAACTTCGGCGTCGACGCTGAACGGCCGGACCAGATGAAACGCTGGTGCAGACCGGCTGGCCAGGTCAGCGGCCGTGCGCTTGGCGTGGTACCGCCGTCGTACAGCTGATAGGCGATGACGCCGCCGATCAGGCTGGTCGCGACATCGACACCACTGCCCTGTCCGCCCTGGAACTTGCGATGCAAGGCCAAGAGGCGCGGCAGCCAGCTGGCATGGCTCGCTGCATCGTCCGCTTGTCCTGCGCGAGCAACGAAGGCCATCGCCAAGGCAACGGTCAGCGCGGCGCTGGAGCCGAGCCCGAGTTTGGGACGTTCTGCATTCTGCGTATCGAAGAACGCCGAGGTATCGAGTGCCAGATGGAAGCCGCTGCCGGCAGCCGGCGCCAGGCCTTCATCGGCCAGGCCGCGCAGCACTTCGTCGACCAGACTCAAGCGGGCGGCATCGGCGCCGGCAGCCTGCCAGTCCGGCAGACCATTGCTGCCGATCGAAAACGGAGTGCGCGCCTTCAGCACGTCCGGCGCGAACACTTCGCAGCGCGGGCCGGGCTGCGCCGTCAGCTTTGCCACCGCGCGACGATCGACGGCCATCGCCACCGCCGGCGCGCCTTCGAGCACGGCGTACTCGCCGAGCAGCACCAGCTTGCCGGGCGCCGATGCTGCGATGTTCATGAGCGGGTCATGGGTCGGCGCTTACGCAGCAGCCAGATCAGCGACGGGGATCAGACGCGCCGGGCCACCGAGACCGGTCTCGACGACGTTCAGCACACCCGGCACTTCGCGCAGCGCAGCGGCCACCGCGGCAGCGGCCGACGGCAGGCAGACCGCTTTCAGCTGCGGGCCGGCGTCGATGGTGAAAAACACCGGTACGCCTTTGGCACGCAGGCTACGCACGCAATGCATTGCCGCCACCGTCGCCGCGTTCCAGTACAGCAGGCCGGGCTTCGCGGCCAGCGCCAGCGCGTGCATCTTCAGACAGCTGTGTTCGGAGATATCGGCCAGCCGCTCGAAATCACGCGCGGCAATCGCGGCGCGGGCTTCGGCGAGATCGGCGTCCTGGCTATCGATCCAGGCCTGCTGATACGGACTGGTATCGGCCGTGCGGTTCATGCCCTCGGTCGAGCCGATTGCTTTCTCGGCCGTCGAGGTGATCGCGACGGCGACGCTCAGCGGCCAGGCAGCGGCTTCGAGCAGCGGCGTGGCGACCGAATCCTCGCCATCGGCCTGCTGGCCGTGCGCCCATTCGACATAGCCGCCGAAGATCGAGCGCGCCGCCGAGCCGGAGCAGCGCCGCGCCAGCACCGATTGCTGGGCTGGCGTCAGGCGCAGGCCCAGCGCTGCATCGCCGGCCATGACCATCGCCGCGAAGCCGGAGGCCGACGAAGCCAGACCGGCGCCGGTCGGGAAGTTGTTCTCACTGATCACTTCGGCGCGCGTCGTAACCCCGGCGCGGGCGCGCAGCAGGTCGAGACAGGCGCTGGTGCGCTTCAGCTGCTTGGCGTCGACGTTGCCGTTCAAGGTCATGGTATCGGCCTCGAGCGCGTCATCGAAGCGGACTTCGGTGCGCGTCCAGAGCGTGTCCAGAGTGATCGACAGCGAACCGACCACCGGCAGGTTCAGGCGCAGGTCGCGCTTGCCCCAGTACTTGATCAGCGCAATGTTCGGCTGGGCCTGGGCCGCAGCGCGACGGGAAACGTCCAGCGTCGTCGACATCACGCTCATAAATGGTGCACGGGGGTCGCGGTCGAGAGAGGGCAAAGCCCGCGAAAACGGGGCCAGCACGAAGGACAGTCAGACAGATGTGACAGTTTCACGAGCGAAGTTTACTAGACCGTCATCGAGACGACGAACAGGGACCCCCTATGCCCTACCTCGTCACGGCGACGGCAGCGCCGCGACCCGCGTCCAGACCGAGGTCATGCCGAAGATCGGCAGACCGAAATAGCCACGCAGATTCAGGTGATCACGATCGGCGAGCGAGACCTGGACGCTGTAGGTGCGGCCGTCGTTGCAGCTGTAGACGCGGCCGTCGAGCCAGTGATCCTGACCGTCGAAGTGCAGGCCTTTCAGCATCGGCAGGCCGATCAGCGGCCGCTGGCGCAGCGCCGGGTCCGGATTGCGCCGATCGAGCAGCGGCTTGCCGTTCAAGGCCGGGCCGTCCTTTTCGTCATAGGTCTTGTCGAGCAGCCAGGCGATCGAGCCGTGGTACTCGCTGCCGGCCGGGCCATCGACCGGATGGATGTCGATCACCGCGTCCTTCGAGGCGATCAGCCAGCGGCCGACGATCGCGTCCGGCGACCACGGCGCATCGGCTGCCGTTCTGATTGGCAGCACGGTGATCGCGACCAGCGCGATGACTCTCAGAAGCGGCGGCACGGCTCGGTCTGCGTCATCGAAATACCGACTCCAGGGGATGGCAAGACCTTACACAAGGCACCTCCGCGACGCAGCGCACAGCGGCACCAAACTTGCGCCGCTACCATGTGGCGACTCCCTGCCGCTTATCCGGACTGCCTCGGCCCGTCGTGACCCTCGCCCCCATCCTCGGCCACGCCTTGCTGATCGCCACTGGCGGTTACGCACTGCTGAGCCTGCTGGCCTGCCGCTGGTGGCAGCGCCGCGTGCGGCAACCGCCGGCGGTGTCCGCAACGCAGCCGGTATCGGTGCTGAAGCCGCTGTACGGTGATGAACCCGGCCTGTACGACAACCTGCGCAGCTTCTGTCTGCAGGACCATCCGCACTATCAACTGGTGTTCGGCCTGCATAGCGCGAACGATGCCGCGCTGGCCACCGTCGAGCGCCTGCGTGCCGAGTTTCCGCGGCAGGACATCGCTGTGGTCATCGATGCCCGCGTGCATGGCCTGAACCTGAAGGTCAGCAATCTGATCAACCTGCTGCCGCGGGCGCGCCACGACTGGCTGCTGCTGGCCGACAGCGACATCCACGCGCCGTCCGATCTGCTGCGCCGGATCACTACGCCGCTAGCGGATCCGACGGTCGGCGTGATCACTTGCCTGTATCACGGCGCAGCACTAGGTGGCCTGTGGTCGCGACTCGGCGCGCAGTTCATCGACGATTGGTTCGCGCCTTCGGTGACCCTCGCCCGCCGCTTCGGATACACCGATTACTCGTTTGGCGCGTCGATTGCCCTGCGTCGCGACGCGCTGAACGCCATCGGCGGCTTCGAAGCGCTGTCCCAGCACGTGGCGGATGACTACTGGCTCGGCGAACTGACTCGCCGGCAAGGCCTGCGCACGGTCCTGTCGGAATGCAGCGTGCTGACCGATGTCGTCGAGCAGCGGCTCGCCGATCTCGCCGCTCGTGAACTGCGCTGGCTGCGCTCGATCCGCTCGATCGCGCCCCTCGGATATCTGTTCATGTTCATCTCGTTCGCCACGCCGATGGCCGTCGCCGGCTGGTTCATGGCCGGTGGAACGCTGCTGGCCAGCCTGCTCGCCAGCGCGGCCTTGGGCTTGCGCCTCGTGCTACATTCGGTCCAATCCAGATCGTTGGACGATGCGTCTAAGCCTCTGGATTCCTTGAAGAATTTCGCGCTCGTTCCGGCACGTGATAGCCTTTCGCTACTGCTCTGGACGATCGCTCTCGCAGGCCGTGTGGTGCGCTGGCGCGGTCGCCAGATGAAGATTGCCCGGCGCGCGCGCCGCCCCGCCCGAACCCGAGCCCTGCAATGTCCGCCAGTCCGACGGCCCGAGCACTGAAAACCCTGTTCCTGCAGGCGCCTTCCTTCGATGGTTTCGACGGTGGTGCCGGCAGCCGCTATCAGGCCAAGCGCGAGATCAAGAGCTTCTGGTATCCGACTTGGCTCGCCCAGCCGGCGGCGATGGTGCCGGGCAGCCGGGTCGTCGATGCGCCGGCCGATGAGCTGAGCGTCGAGCAGAGCCTGACGATCGCCGAAGCCTATGAGCTGGTGATCATCCACACCTCGACGCCATCGTTCCCGACCGACGCCAAGTTCGCCGAGCTGCTGAAAGCGCGCGCACCGCAGATCGTCATCGGCATGGTCGGCGCCAAGGTCGCCGTTGATCCGGGCGGCTCGCTGAAGGCCTCTGAAGCCATCGCCTTCGTTGCCCGCGAAGAATTCGACTACACCTGCGCCGAACTCGCCGCCAACGACAAGCCCTGGGACGGGATCACCGGCATCAGCTATCGCCTTGCCGATGGCACGATCAAGCACAACACGCCGCGTGCGACGATCGAGGACATGGACGCGCTGCCGTTCGTGGCGCCGATCTACCAGCGCGATCTGACGATCAGGAACTACTTCATCGGCTACCTGCAACACCCCTACGTGTCGCTGTACACCGGCCGTGGTTGCCGCTCGAAGTGCACCTTCTGCCTGTGGCCGCAGACCGTCGGTGGCCATCGCTACCGCGTGCGCTCGGCCGCCAACGTCATCGAGGAAGCGCGCTGGATCCAGCAGCACATGCCGGAAGTGAAGGAACTGATGTTCGACGACGACACCTTCACCGATTCCTCGAACATGGAGCGTGTCCACGAGATCGCGATCGGCTTGGGCAAGCTCGGCTGGACCTGGAGCTGCAACGCCAAGGCCAACGTTCCCTATGCGTCGCTGAAGCTGATGAAGGACAACGGCCTGCGGCTGCTGCTGGTCGGCTACGAATCCGGCGACGACCAGATCCTGCACAACATCAAGAAGGGCCTGAAGACCGACATCGCCGAACGCTTCACCGAGGATTGCCGGAAGCTCGGCATCGTCATCCACGGCACTTTCATTCTCGGCCTGCCCGGCGAGACGAAAGCGACGATCGAGAAGACCATCGAGTGGGCGAAGGCGATCAATCCGCACACCATTCAGGTCTCGCTGGCGGCGCCGTATCCCGGCACCACGCTGTACAAGCAGGCGGTCGACAACGGCTGGCTGGTCGAGAACGACGCGGTGAACCTGGTCAACGAGCAGGGCGTGCAACTGGCGGCGATCAGCTATCCGCATCTGTCCAAGGACGAGATCTTCCACAGCATGGAAGTGTTCTACCGGCGCTTCTATTTCCGCCCGAGCAAGATCTGGGAAATCGTTCGCGAGATGCTCAGTGATTGGCAGATGCTGAAACGGCGGCTGCGAGAGGGTGTGGAGTTTTTCCGGTTTCTGCGTGCTCGCGAAGCCTGATCCCGGACGTGCAACGGCGATGCGTCGCCTGATCATCAACGCCGACGACTACGGCCTCGATCTGGCCGTGAATGCCGCTGTCGAGCAAGCGCATGTCGACGGCGTGCTGACCACGGCCAGCCTGATGGTCGGCGCGGCAGCAGTGGCCGATGCGGTTGAACGCGCCAGGCGATTACCGAGACTCGGTGTCGGCCTGCACTTGGTACTCGCCGATGGTCCGGCCGTATCGCGTCCCGAAACCGTCCCCGATCTAGTCGATGCACGCGGCTGCTTCGGCGACCACATGGCGCGCGATGGCTTCCGCTTCTTCTTTCTGCCGCGCGTCCGCCGGCAACTGACCATCGAGATTCGCGCCCAGTTCGAAGCGTTCCGGGCGACCGGCATCGCGCTCGACCACGTCAACGTACACAAGCATTTCCATCTGCATCCGACGGTGCTGAGCCTGATCCTCGACATCGGCCGCGATTACGGCCTGAACGCCGTGCGCCTGCCGCGCGAGCCCGGCGCAGCGCCGTTGCTCGCGCCGTGGCTGGCGCTGACCCGGCGACGACTGCGAGCTGCGAACATCCTGCACAACGATGCGATGTTCGGCCTGAGCGCGACCGGCGCGATGGATGAAGCAGCGCTGCTGGCGGCAATCGAAAAACTGCCGCCGGGCTTGAGCGAAATCTATCTGCATCCGGCGACCCGACGAAGACTGACGCCGACCATGAGCCACTACCGGCACGACGACGAACTGGCCGCGCTGCTGTCGCCCAAAGTGCAGGACGCCATCGCGCAGCACGGCATCGTCACCGGTCGCTGGGCCGATTTCGTCGAACGCCGATGACCAAATGGCTGACGGCGCTGTTCGGCCTGCTGGGCCTGGGCCTGCTGATCGGCCTGGTCGCGCAGGGCGGCACCACGGAAATCCTTGCGCTACTGGCGACTGCCGGCTGGGGCCTGCTCTGGCTGATCCCTTTCCACGTGTTGCCGATCGCGCTCGATGCCGAAGGCTGGCGCGTGCTGCTGCGCCATCGCGACGTCAACGGCACAGCGCATCTGCCATTCCTGTGGTGGATCGCGTCGGTGCGTGAAGCGGTAGGCCGGCTGTTGCCGGTCGGCGGTGTCGGTGGCGAGATCGTCGGCATCCGATTGACCTTGTGGCGGGTGCCGGATGGCGCGGCGGTCACCGCAAGCGTCGTTATCGAAACCTTGCTGACCATCGTCAACGTTTATCTGTTCGTCGCCGCCGGGCTTTGCCTGGTGATCGCGCTCGATGGCGGCAGCCTCGCCGGCTCGCTGCTCGGTGGACTTGCCGCGACCTTGCCGGTGCCGCTGCTGCTGTATTGGCTGCTACGTCACGGTGCGTTGTTCGCGCGCATCGAGAAGCTAGTGATCGGCATGCTCGGAGAAGAGAGCAAGCTCGCTGCGCTGTTCGGCAGCGCTTCAAGGCTGGACGCCGAACTGAGGCTGATCTTCGAGCGTCGGCGCGATCTGCTGATCAGCCTGCTCTGGCAGCTTGCGGGGATGGTGGTCGGCGCCTTCGAGGTGTGGTTGGCGCTGCGCCTGCTCGGCCACGAGATCTCGCCGCTGCCGGCGATCGCGCTGGAAGCACTGGGTCTTTCGATCCGTCACTTCGCGTTCTTCGTGCCGGCAGGGCTTGGCGTGCAGGAAGCGGGCTTCGTGCTGTTCGGCCAGCTGCTCGGCGTGCCGGCCGATGCGGCGATCGCGCTATCGCTGGCGAAGCGCGTCCGCGAACTCGGTTACGGCATTCCGGCGCTGCTGTCCTGGCAATGGGCCGAGACGCGGCGGGCGCTCAAACGCCAAGGCAGCGATCAGAGATAGCCGTTGTCACGAAACCAGCGCACGGCATCTTCGAGCGCGGCACGTGCCGGGCGCGGGGCATAGCCGAGTTCGCGCTTGGCCTTCGCGCAGGAGAAATACATCCGCTTTTTCGACATCCGGATTTCCTCGACCGTCGCCACTGGCGCGCGGCCGGTGAACCGCGACAGCGCTTCGGCGAAGTAGGCCACTGGCATCACGGCGGCATGCGGCAGCTGGATCTTCGGCGCGCGGCGGCCGGTGATGTCGGCAATGGTGGCGAGAATTTCGCGCAGGCTCATGTCGTCACCGCCGAGCACGTAGCGCTCGCCGAGCTTGCCCTTGCGATACGCCAGCAGATGGCCTTCGGCAACGTCGTCGACATGGGCGACGTTCAGGCCGGTATCGACGAAGGCCGGCATGCGGCCCGCCGCGGCATCGCGGACCACGCGGCCAGTCGGCGTCGGCTTTACATCGCGCGGGCCGATTGGCGTCGAAGGATTGACGATCACCACCGGCGCGCCCTGCGCGGCAAGTTCGCGCACCGCTTCTTCGGCCAGGAACTTGGAGCGCTTGTAGTGGCCGACCATGTCGGCAACGGTCACCGGCGTGCGCTCGTCGCCGGGCGTGCCGTTCTTCGGAATGCCGAGCACGGCAACGCTGGAGGTGTAGACGATGCGTTTGACGCCAGCGGCATGGGCGGCGGCAACCAAGGCCCGCGAGCCATCGACATTGGCCTGGTACAGCTCGTCCGGATTCGGTGCCCACAGCCGGTAATCGGCCGCCACATGGAACACCGCGTCGCAACCTTGGACGGCGCGCTTCAGCGATGCGGGATCGGTCAGATCGCCAACCACCACTGTCGCATTCAGGCCATCGACGTTGCGGCGATCGGAGTTCTTGCGGCTCAGCAGGCGCAGCTCGAAACCGTCCGCGAGCAAACGACGGGCAACAGCCGAACCGACGAAGCCGGTGGCGCCGGTGACCAGGGCAATGGGTGGCTTCATCGTGCGGATTCGGTCGCGAATGCGAAATCAGGGGCGGCGGCGCAAACGGCGCGCAGGCTACGCTCGGCCGCGGCGAATGAACTGGCGAGACCGGGCAGCTTCATGATCTGCCACGGCGCTTTCAGCAGGCCGCCGATCATCGCCGCCGCTTTCGGCCGACCATAGGCGTCGACACCGTCGATCACTGCCAGCGGCAAGCTTGCTTCAGCGTCATCGACAATTGCCCGCACGGCCAGGAACGGCAGTCCGTGTGCGGCGGCGACATCGGCGATCGCCGAGCTTTCCTGATCGACGGCGACGGCCTGGCTTTGCGTGTGGGCCAGATACTTGATGCCGGCGTTGAGCAGGGTTTGCCGCGTGGTCAGCAAGCGGCCGTCGACCAGCGCGATGTCAGCCTGCGCGCAGGCGGCGACAAGGCGTGCTCGCCAGGCATGATCGGTATCGACGTAATGGCCATCCATGAACATCACCTGGCTGGGCACCACGACATCGCCTGATTCGAGTGCGGCGGCAAGACCGCCGGCGGTGCCGAAGCTGAGCAGTGCCTGGCAGCCGCGATCGACCAGCACTTCGGCGGCCATCGCCGCGGCCGTTTCGCCGATGCCGGAGACGTGGATCAGCAGACCCGGGCGGCCGTCATTGAGCCCGGGCTTCGGCGCGCGCAGGCCGAGCGCTTTCGCTTCCGACAGCAGCGCGACGACGACACCAAGCTTCGCTTGCGGCATCGTCTTCGCAGTTCCGGCTCAGACGGCCCGGCGCGCGCGCAGCTGGCGGTAACGGGCCAAGGTCCACAGCGGGAAGTAGGCGTCGTAGCCGTAGTACTTCATGTAGAACACGCGCGGGAAGCCCGGTGCGTTGTGGCCCGGGTCATGCCACAGACCGTCGTACTGACCGCCGCTGTGTTGATTGGCGATCAGCCATTCGATGCCGGCTTCGATCGCCGGATGCTCAGGCCCGTGCACGGCCATCAGCGCCAGCAGCGCCCAGGACGTGCTGTTCGGCGTGCTGATCACCGCGCCCTTGCGCGGCATCGTGCCGGTGAGCGTCGGATCGAGATAGGTGTCGTTGGTCTCGCCCCAGCCGCCATCGGCGTTCTGGCGCGCTTCGATGTAGGCCACGGCTCTGGCGACGTACGGCGCATCGGCCTTTTCGCCGACCAGCGCCAGCCCGGCCAGTGCCGACCAGGTGCCATAGATGTAGTTGGTGCCCCAGCGTCCCCACCAGGAGCCGTCCGGCTGCTGGGCTTTCTTCAGGTACTTGATCGCGCGTTCGATCGCCGGGCGATCTTCCGGGCGCTTGAGCACACCGAGGAAGGCCAGCACGCGGCCGGTGACGTCTTCGGTCGGCGGATCGAGCATCGCCTTGTGATCGGCGAACGGGATCGAGTTGATCCAGTGATGGGTGTTGTCGGCGTCGTAGGCACCGAAGCCGCCATTCTTCGACTGCAGGCCGAGCAGCCATTCGGCCGCGCGGCTGACCGCTTCCGCATGGCGATTGCCGCCCACCGTACCTTCGCGGCCGGCCAGATGCATGACGCCGGCAACCACGGCAGTGTCATCGAGATCCGGGTAGTACTCGTTCCAGTACTGGAACGCCCAGCCACCGGGACGCAGGAATTTGTCCGGTGCCGACTGGATCCAGTCGCCGACGTGGTCGAGGATCTGGCGCGGCTTCATCCAGTCTTCGGCGCGGCGGATCGCGGCCTTGGTCGCGGCGCGGCTGGAGCCGTCCGGCGCATCGGCGTGGATCAGCGCCATCATCGCCCAGCCGGTATCCCAGGTCGGCGACAGGCAGGGCTGCACGTAGGCGCTGCCGTCCGGCGTTTCCTGGATCAGCTTCTGGATCGACTTCAGACAGGTGGCACGCAGCGGGTGATCGGCCGGATAGCCCAGCAGGGCCAGCGCTTCATAAGCGTTGACCATCGCGGGGAAGATGCCGTTGATGCCGTCCTCGCCATTGAGGCGGGCGACGAACCAGTTCTCGGCCCGCTTCAGGGCCAGCTTGCGCAGCTTCTTCGGCGCGAAGCGGTCCATGACGCGGCCGAACTTGTCGAGCGCCAGGAAGAATCGGGCGAACGCGGTGTCGTTCGGGAACCACTGGGTTTCCTGCTCCGGCGGCCGGACGAACAGTTCGGCGATGTGAATCGCGCGCGGGTTCTTGGCCTTCGCCTTCAAGGTGCAGAGCACGAACAGCGGCACCATCACCGCACGCGCCCAGGTCGCGACCTTGTAGATCTCGAACGGGAACCAGCGCGGGAACAGCACGATCTCGACCGGCACATACGGCGCCGCTGCCCACGGCACCTGACCGAACATCGCCAGCAGGATGCGGGTGAAGACGTTGGCCTTGGCAGCACCGCCCATCGCCAGGATCACTTCGCGAGCGCGGACCATGTGCGGTGCATCGACGTCATCGCCGGCGCACTTCAGCGCGTAATAGCTCTTGACCGTGCAGGACAGATCGATCGCGCCCGGCTGGTCGTAGTTGCGGTACTGCGGCCAGCCGCCATGTCCATCGAGGACTTGCTGGGCGCGAATGAACTTGGCGATCTTCGCCTGCAGCGCATCGTCGATCTCATCCATGAAATGCATCATCAGGATGTATTCGGCGGGGATCGTGCAGTCCGCCTCGAACTCGAAGCACCACTCGCCGTCCGGCTTCTGCAGCTTCAGCAACGCCTCGCGGCCGATGTCGATCGCCGCATGCAGCCGGCCTTCGGCCTCGGCGATCAGTTCGCTGGGCGAGCGACGAAACAGGGCGGCATTCGGTGCATTCATCGGCTTCAAGTCTTCAGTAACTAACGGTGCTTGCTCGGAAGCCGATGCACGCAAGAACCACGCGCAGCGGGCGGCTTAGCTAGCGCGGAATCAGGCTTCGAGCGGCGCCTGAGCCGGCGTGGTGACGATCTGCGGCAGGCCCGCCGCGGTGCGTCGGAACAGAAAGCGGAGCCAGGTGTTGCTGCGGATGCCGAGGCTGGTCAGCGCCATCGTCCACATCACCGAGGTGCGCGAGATCTTCACCTCGGCCGCACTCGTGTAACCAGGCGTGGCGACGATCTTGCGCAGGGTCAGCAATGCCATGCCGATGTTCCACGCGCAGAACTTGCGGATGCCGGTATCGCCCGGCGCGATCGCCAAGGTGAATTCCAGCGCATAGGCGAGCTGGGCGTGAGTGACGGCGACCAGTTCATGCAGCGCGCGCTGCACCGCTTCGCCCTGCTTCGCCGGATCGACCTCGATCATGACCACGCCGTGCTGGGCGAACTCATGACGCGGCATCCAGCTGACGCCGCGGGCGCGGTCTTCCCAGATGTCCTTGAGGATGTTGGTCATCTGCAGGCCCTGACCGAAGGCCACGGCATAGCGCGACAGATCGCCGCGACGCCTGGCGGTATCGGCCGAGAACGCGCAGAACAGATCGGACAGCATTTCGCCGACGACGCCGGCGACGTAATAGCAGTAGCGGCCCAGCTCGTTCAGATCGCGCAGGCCATCGGGCCCGGCCTGTTGCTGGAAGCGGTGCATACCGCGGCACATGATGCGCAGGCAGCGTTCGATCGCGGCGCGTGGGCCGGGCTCGAAGCTGTAGGTCATGGTCAGCACGGCCTGGGTGTTCTTGACCAGCTCCATCTCGGTCGCCAGGGTTGCCGTCGACAGCTTCGGCAGCAGCTCGTCGACGAAAGCCGCCACCGAACCACGGCCGCCGACCAGATCCGCGAACTGCTCGGTCAGCCGTACCTTGTCTTGCGGGTTCAGCGCCGGCTCGTCCTCGATGGTGTCGGCGATCCGACACAACAGGTAAGCGTTGGCGACGACGCCACCGAGCGGCTGCGGCAGCTGCGGAATGGTCAGCGCAAAGGTGCGGGACACGCCCGGCAGGATGTGCGCCTGGAACGCGGCCGCGATCAGCAGGGCGTCCGTGGTGGATTGCTCGATCGTCATCAAGGATTCGATACGGTTGCCGGCTGGCGGGACGGGATCGCAGGCTTTGAAGTCGGCTGCCAGTACGGATTTCCGGGCCGAATCGAGCGGATCATGTGGTGAGTCATGGCATGGAACGGCGGATGAAGGGCATGCTCGCCAGCGTTTTCTGCCGGGCATTGTATCAATCTTGTCTGTAACGGCGTCGCGACGCTCCAAAACGGAGCATCCGGCCAGCGGTCGAAGATTGTAATCACCCGTAGGTTACGAGACTGTCAACCGACACACCCGGCAGACGGCTGCGGCCATCGAGAAACGCCAGCTCGATCGGGAACGCACAAGCAGCCAGCACACCACCGAGCCGGGTAACCAGCGACACGACCGCTGCCGCCGTGCCGCCGGTGGCCAGCACGTCATCGACGATCACGTAACGACGGCCGGCAACGATGGCATCGGCGTGCACTTCGAGCAGGTCTTCGCCGTACTCGAGCTGGTAGGCAACAGACTCCGTGCGCCGCGGCAGCTTGCCCGGCTTGCGAACCACGATCAGCGGCAGGCCGATCAGGGTCGCCAGCGGCGCGCCGAAGATGAAGCCGCGCGACTCGATCGCGATCAGCGCGTCCGGCCGGTGCTCGGCGATGCGGGCCGCGAGTGCCGCGATGCAGGCACGAAAACCGGCGACATTCTCGAGTAGCGGCGTGATGTCCTTGAAGCCGACCCCCGGCTTCGGGAAGTCCGCCACATCGCGGATCAGTGCTCTCAACTGCGATTCGACAGCTTCCCGATCAGCCGGCTTGGCGGTGGCAGCAATGGACGTCATGTTCGTTATCGTCTTGTCCGGTTCGGGCCGTTCGGTTCAAACTGCGCGGCCTCAGGCTTATCGCAATGCAACAGTTTGGCAGCTTCCGCCAGAGCTTTCAGCCCGAAATCCGCCCTGCCATCATTGCCGCCGTGAGCCGCCTGCCTTGAATTCCGTCGCAGCATTGCCTTCTTTCTCGGCGCGCATCGCCGCCTATCGCAGCCGCTTCGACGGCGCCCTCGATGCCGCCCTGCCGCCACTTGGCACCGACCCTGCGCAGCTGCACGAAGCGATGCGCTACACCTGCAACGGCGGCAAGCGCCTGCGCGCGCTGCTGGTCTACGCCGCTGGCGAAGCGCTAGGCCTGCCGGCCGATCAGCTCGACGCTCCGGCCGTCGCCGTCGAACTGATCCACGCCTACTCGCTGGTTCACGACGATCTGCCGGCGATGGACGACGACGACCTGCGCCGTGGCCAGCCCACCGTGCACAAGGTCTGGGACGATGCGATGGGCGTGCTGGTCGGCGATGCGCTGCAGACGCTGGCCTTCGAGACACTGACTCACAGCATTCCGGCCGACGGCGAAGCCGCTCGCCGCCTGCTCGGCGTGATCAAGGCATTGGCGCACGCCTCCGGCTCGCTCGGCATGGTCGGCGGCCAGGCCGTCGACATCGAATCGGAAGGCCAGCGCATTCCGCTCGAACGGCTGAAATCACTGCACGCGCGCAAGACCGGCGCGCTGATCCTCAGCTGCCTGCAGATGCCGCTGGCACTGGCCGCACCTGCGGCGGACGTGGTCGAAGCGCTGACCACCTACGGCCGCCAGCTGGGCCTGGCCTACCAGATCCAGGACGACGTGCTCGACATCACCCAGTCCACCGAACAGCTTGGTAAGACTGCCGGCAAGGACGTGGCGCAGGAGAAGTCGACTTATCCGGCGCTGCTCGGTTTCGATGCCGCAAAGGCGCTGGCCGAGCAGACGTTTGCCGATGCGCGGGCAGCGGTTGCCGGGCTGGGCGAGAAGGCTGAGGGGCTGCAGTGGTTGGCTCTGGAGATTGAGGGGCGGAATCATTGAGGTTGAGGACTGGGGTCACAAACAATCAATGCTGCCGGCGCGTCTTGCGCCGCGTTCGGGGACTTCTATGAAAAATAATAAAATGCGTCCGCTGCTGTTGCTGTTCTCCACGTGCCTGCTGTCTGCACCAGCGTTCGCCGACCCCTGCCTGCAGACCGACAAGAAGGGCGCCGACGGTGATCCGCGCAGTTACGACTACGGCAAGTGCAAGTCCGACAAGCCGAGCGAGACCTATGGGTCGATCGGCGTCATCGGCCAGCAGATGCAGGGCCTGATGGAGCAGCGCCAAGCCAATGACGATGCGCAGCGCGCCGCGATCCAGCGTAGCAACGCGGCCTTCCTGGCCGAGCGCGCGCAGCTGTACTCGAAGATGAAATTCGGCACTTCGATGGAACTGGTCAACGGCCAGGAAACCGTCGCCATCTACCAGTACAAGGACGCCGATATCTCGGCAGAACAGCGTGCCGCGATCCGCAGCGAAATCGGTACCGCGATCGATGCCGGCAAGCTGCTGGAAACCTACGGAATCGTCGACTACAGCAGCGACGCCGCCTGGCCAGCAGAACCGGCCAGCGAGAAGTGGAAAGCCTGCGAAGTCGCCACGGTGCTGACCCGCGCCTATACCTTCGGCGATTTCATCACCGCCGATCAGAAGAATCCGGCCAAGGGCTTCGCAATCGCTCGGAAGGGCAAAGACCGCAACTGCGGCGGCACCGCCTACTGGTTGGGCCGTATCTTCGAACTCGGCGACACGGTGACGCCGGGTGTCGACAAGGTGCTGGACAAGTATCCGCGCACGCGCATCCGCGATGCCTACGAGATCGCCATCATCAACGGCGTGCTGCCGGCCTACGAGCGCGCCGCCGAGATGAACACCCACCCGCTGCCGCGCTACAAGGACAAGAAGTACTTCGAGCCGACCGAGTTCACGCGCTACCAATACTGGTACGACATGCAGGGCGAGGAGTATCAGCTGGCAACGCGCCAGTACCTCAAATGCCTGGATTTCGAGCCCGGCAACCTGGTATGCGCGCGCGGCCTGCGCGACCTGTACAGCCTCGACAAGCCGCCGTTCAAGCCGAATGTGGAACTGGCGGCTTACTACAAGGACTACGTCGGCAAGCTGGAGCAGCTGATCGCGGCGAGCGATAGCGGGAAGTGACGAAACGAAAAGCCCGACATCGAGTCGGGCTTTGCCGGCCACGCGGTCGTGCCGACTCTCTCGCCTGAAAGTTGACCCCCGGCCACTGCGCGGCTTCGAATCCCACCCTCGGCTTTTCCGCCACAAACAAAAAACCCGACATTCAGTCGGGTTTTTTGTTTGTGTGGCGGAGAGGGTGGGATTTTTCACCGACCGTCACAGGCTGTTGAATCACAACGTAAGTTCATGTTGTCTCGGGGTTTTTCAGGTTTTGCTACGTGAGAGTGCTACAAACTCTCGCATCTGGAACAACCATGTCCCGAGAGCCGTTCGTTATCCGTCGCGGCAACGTCCTTTACTTCCGAATCGCCATCCCTGCCGACCTCCGCCCGGCGCTCGGTCGGCTGGAAATCTTGAAGACCCTGAATACCTGCGACACTCGGCGCGGTGGACCGATGGCGCTCAGACTGGCCGCCGACGCCAAAGAACTATTCCAGGCATTGCGCCACCAGACGCACCGCCAACAAGAGACGCATGCGAGGCCCTCAGACGAGCCCTACTGCGTCCGACCTTCCGGGGCAGCCATGGCAGCGGGACAAGGTAAATCGCGCCGTCAGGGTCGCCCCACGGCCGCGCCGGAGACGTTCGAGACGGACTACTCGGTCAAGTTCAACTTCGGGCCGTCTGGTGAAACCCAGAGCATGGAAGTCGTCGCTGAACCCCACGAGGGCGACGCGGTCGCGTCGCTTTTCAGGGAGCTAAGGGTTTCCGGTCCTGTTCAGATCGGGGCAACTCGGAACGTCGTACCTGCTAGCCCGCAGCCCAAAAAGGGGAAGCCAGTTTCCATAAATGGCCTCTATGACGCCTACGTCAAAGAACGGCAGCCAAAAGCGAAGACGGTCGATTCTTGGCGCAGTCGCGTGAAGGACTTTGTAACTTTCATCGAGCACGACGACGCAACCTTGGTTACACCGGAAGACGTGGTCTGTTGGAAAGACGAGCTGGTCGGCAAAGACTTAGCTGCGACGACGATCAACAATGGCTACCTCGCCGCCCTTCGATCGGCTTTCAAACACGGACTCAGGAACAAGTACCTGGCGACCGATCCGACTGACGGCATCATCGTGTTGGAACCGTCTGGGGACGGCAGTAAAAACCAAAAACCGTACACCGACGAAGAAGCACGCCGGATGATCGGCGAGGCTAGAAATCTCAAGACCTGGCTGAGGTGGTTGCCGGTCTTGCTCGCCTACACCGGCGCACGGGTCGAAGAAATCGCAGGGGCAATGAAAGCGGACGTTCGCGAGATCAACAAAGTTCTGGTCATCGACCTGAACGAAAAACACCGGCATCTGAAAAACACAACTTCAGTGCGGAAGGTACCGCTTCATTCCGCCATCGTCAGCGAAGGCTTCCTTGACTACGTCGCGACCCTGCCGGATCAATCGCCCCTGTTTCCGGACATAACGCCCGACCAGTACGGCCGGCGCGGAACCAATGCCTCCAAGATCAACGCCCGATGGGTCAGGGGCGACATCGGCATTAGCGATCCCCTCATACAACCCGCACACGCATGGCGGCATCGGTTCGCGGACCTGTGCCGGGATTGGGACATTCCTTCAGAAGCTCGGTACGCCATTGACGGACACAAGGTTCCGGGAGTTGGTGCCTCTTACGGACAAGGCTTCAAGTTGGAGAAGCTGGCCGCTTTAATCGAGTTGATCCCTTCACAGGGCTAGTCACCTATGACGCTCGTAACGTTCACAACCAAACCGGAAAACCCCTCTTGAAAAATCTTGTCGGCCTCATCATCACTCTGAGCCTGTCGGCCTGTGCCGCTGCGGGAAACAAGTTTGATGCGTCGAAAATCAACACCCTGATTCCAGGAGTTACGACGCTCGATTCAGCTACTCAGGAGCTCGGTCGATCTGCTGCCACCGAAACTAACGAGGACGGCAGCAAGCTGGTCAAGTGGAAGTACGCAACTGCATCACTCGTCGGAACGCATTTTGACGGAGTAGCCATCTTGTTTGGACCGGACGGCAAGATGATGCGCATCACAAAGCAAGAATCACACTAACTTCGAGCACCGCATCAGAGCGGCCATCCTGATGCGGTTCCTTTCACGCCACGCCGTGAACGCATGAAGTGAAGAACATTTGCCTTATCTGTCCCCCTAAACCGGGAATCAGGTCGCCTTCATAAGGACACGCTGTAGCTGCATTCTCGACCAGCACCCGCCACGCGGAGCAACGATCCCGGGCGTGCGATCTGTTGAACCAAGCTCAACCCCGTTGGTAAAGCCGTCTAGCACAGCTAAGCGTGAGCGATAAACCCTCACGGCTATTCGACGACAAAACGAACTCGCCATCCGTCTCGAGCTAACGGCCGTACATCGACCTGCACCCTTGCTAACGGGTTAAAGGGTCGCTAAGGTGAAGGTGTTGGGGGGTGAAGAGCGAGAAGGCCGCGATGGAACCTCCCCTCTTGCTAGGAAGTCAGAATATCTGTAGGGTAGAGGCCCCTGAAGTTGTAGGGTGAATTTCCAAGTGGGACTCGGAGATAATGGTGACTATGAATACAGTGGCAATGGATGTTGGCCCGAAGGGCGACTAAGTCATTGATTTTAAGCAGTAAAAAAGCTCCTTTCTAGGGGCTTTTTTGTTTTCGGCACATCTATCCCGCGCACTTCACGATGTGACATCCGCGAACTCGACTGCATAGTTAGCTTTCAGCCATGCTAAGTCCTCGTCTTGAATCGCAGACTGTTTCATGCTCGGATTCAGCTTGAAGGACTTTCGCAGCGCCCCTAAAGCATCCGAAGAAAGAACTTTTCTTTCTGCATCGCTCGCAGGGCCAGCCGGCAAAGAGCCAGCGATCTGAGCCGAATAGCAGGCAACATTAAACCAAGCGTTTTCATCTTCTCCGCTCGCGGCAATAATCGTATGAACAGACTTTAGTGCTTCACGAAAGTCTTTTTTACGCTTATACAGATTGCCGCGGACGCCATGAGCACGCTTGATAACCGATGGATTAACCTTCGACGCATCTTTAAGCGCAAGGTTCACGTAGTTAATTCCATCATCGAGAACCCTTACATACTCAGCATCCGTACAAGGATCTGATTGCGGATCTTTTAACTTAAGCATCTTTGCGACTGTATTAGCGATCTCACGCGCGACAATGCCGTGCATAACGTTTAATGCCGCAATTGAATTTGAGTTGTAGTCGTGCTCGAAAAATTGATTAACCAGAGCCTGAACATCTTCGGCTCGCGATTCAGCATCGCTGACTTTGGTGTGAGCTTCTGAAATCGTTGTATATCCTTTAAAGCCGAGAAAAGTTAGTAGCGCGGCAATCGCCCCAATTATGGTAAGCGTTCTTTCTTGATTTTCTTTTAGAAGGGTAACGCGCTCATTCAACAACTGGATTTCTGCTTTGGACGTCGCAGCTGCTACAGCAGCTTTCACTGAGACCTGCTCTACAGGAACCTTACCGGTGGAACCCACGGCAGCGGCATCGAAGTATTGGCCTAAAAAAGATGGCCTCCCCATGCTGAAAGACAACAGTGAAATACAGATGACGAAGATCAGAACATATACCGGAATGGCGAATTCAAAAACCCATCTAATCAGCCGCCATAACTTCTTGAAGACGTATATGAGTGCGCCAGTCTTGGGATGCTTTTGAGAGAATGTGTGCTGAACAGATTGTGAGGTCATAAAGACATTCATATCGTCAATTTTCAGAACCCAGACTATAAATCAACTCGCCAACGCGCAGAAATCACCGCCTAATTGGCAGCGTCTGGACTGCGTTAAGGATGTTGATTCGGTGTAATTGCATACGCGACCACCTCCCTCCCCGTGGCGCACCAATTCCTAAGCTGTTGAGTTGCGCAACCTGTTCTTCCTGACTGAACCCTTCGGCCACAAGGCCGTCTAGTATCGACTTGAGCTTATGCGCAAATTCCCGCGCTGCTTTTTTTCGCGTTTCGAGATTAGCACGCAGGTTGGCCGGCCCTGCCGCTCCCAACGCTACGCCGCGCGCCTTAGCGGCGATAAGGGCGGACTTCGTGCGGGCGCTGATCTGGTCGCGTTCCCATTCCGCCATGACCGCGTGCATCTGGATCATCACCTTGTTGGCGTGCGGCATGTCTGCCGCAACGAACTCGCACCGGGTTTCGAGCAAGCCCGAAATGAAATGAACATTTCGAGCCAGCCTGTCCAGCTTCGCGATGATCAGTGTTGCACCGTGCTTCTTGCACATGGCCAGTGCTGCCCGTAGCTGCGGCCTTTTAGCTAGAGCGTTCGCACCCTTGCCCGTCTCGACTTCAACGAACTCGCCGACAAGCTCGCCATGCTTGTCACCGAGGTATGCGGTAACTGCTGCCTGCTGCGCCTCAAGGCCAAGACCTGAGCGACCCTGCTGAAGGGTGCTGACACGGCAATAGCTGACGAACTTTCCTGCGGTCATTTTTTCCTTCCTGTAACAGATTAGACGGACGTTTAATGTGTTGCACTATACGACTGATCCTTATATAGCGCAAATGCGCAAATTGTGGTACAGTCAGCTCCTCAAAACTGAAAGAGCTTTTTATGAAGCGCCGAATGCTTCCCATCGCTAGCGGCAAGCGATTCCCCATCACCCTCGACGAATCGACGTGGACAGCCGTTGACCTGCTGGCGGCACGAGCCGGCATCTCATGGGGACAGTGGTGCGGGGCCGTAATCAGCAAGACGAAGGAAACGGAAAACTGGACAGCGGCGGTTCGCAAGGCCGCGATTGACGGTCTTCTGCTTGGTGAGTTCATGAGCGACCTGAGCGGTCGAGCGCAAGAAGTTGGCGTTCAAGAGCGCCATTCACTTATGCGTGGTGCGGCTCTGTTGGGAGACGCGGCTTTTGAACAGGAAATGTCGAAGGCCACCGTGCAGGGTGAATTCGATTGCACCAGCTTTCGCGTGATCTTTGGCCACGATGAACTAGGCACGGACTGCGTCTGGATTCGCAATCAACTGATCGGCGGGATGCACTTCGCCTTTGTTTCGCCGATCAAGTGAAGGGCACGACAAGCGGTCTGGTCTGGCACTACACCGTCCCGGCCGCTCTCCCGAAGATCATCGAGACAGGCGAGTTGCGGGCTTACATTTCAAAGCAGCACCGCGCTTCGCTGTATGAGTTGCCGCTGATCTGGTTTTCAGCCCATCAGACATGGGAGCCGGCCCTGATTCGGCAGGGAAAAGGTAGCGACGGCCTGCTGACGCCTTTTTCGGACGATGGCGGGCTTGACGGCAGACCGGTCTATCGCGGCGGCGGGGTCAGGTTTGGCGTACCTCGCGACCGGCTTGTCCCCTATCGACTGCTGCCGCTGATGGCCGGCATGAGTGCGGCCACGCATCGCAGAATCACCGAGAAATACCAGAACCTAGCCCGCGAACTTGGCGATCCAAGTCTTGGAACTCATCAGTGGTTCTGTTCAACGCGAACTCTTTCACTGGCCGAAGTGGTCCCGCAGGTTGATTTTGGCAACGGCTGGGAAGGCGACCATCGTGGCAAGACGCTTCACTGACATTTACCAACCAGAGGTTTATCACCATGTCCGTTTCAAACCAGGCCGTACTTAGCGGCGCTCAAGTCGCTACGATCCTTCACGCCGAGTTCGGCCCTGTCCGCGAGTGGAGCGACACCCTTGCCGATATGCGTCGCGGCCGTTCGTCAATCGCCGGCTTCTCCCTCGCACCGTTCTGCCGGATGCAAGCAAAGGGGTCAGGCACATCTAAGAGGCCGCTCTACCTGCAAGCCGAAACGGAAGAGTTCATCCAGGACTTGCGCGCGGTCCTGCCAACTGCTCCGCCTTTGTCGCTTGAGCCTCAAATCATCGCGGTTGACGATGCCGACAATCGGGGCTGGCGGTCATGCAAGATCATCCACTAGACCTAGGCCGGATGCGTCGCGCGGTGCGCGTCCGCGCCCTTCCAAGCCGCGACCAGGAGAGACGTACAACACAATGAAGACAATGACGCTGGACCAGACCGCTGACTACCTTCAGTTCGCCAGCATTGAACAGACGATCGATGCCGGGTTTGCCCTGGTCAACATCGGCAGGACTGAAGCCGGACAAAGATTTGTCATGGTGAATGACATGAGAGGAGACACGGCCGTGACGGAAAGCCTCTAACAGGACAACGACGGAAGGCACATTCGCCTTCCGTCGTTGCCCTGGTTTGATCAGTCACTACTGACTGATAGTCGCACCCAAAAATAAGCCGCAGTCGGCATGCACCGATGCGGCAAAAAGGCATATAACTCAATGGATTATAGCAAGTACCGCTTCAGCGCGGTCATCGACTTCATTGAATTCGAGATCGAAACCAGCAAGCACACGAACTTTCAGACCGTGCAAGGCAGGCTTGGCTTATCGCCTCAAGGTCGACCGCGTTACGTGCATGGCTTGGATGAAGGTCCGGGCGGGGCGGCTACTCGGTTCCGGTTCAGGCTGTACGACGTTGAAAGCTGGACCGATGTTCAGGCGACTCTGGATAGCATCGCGGCCCGGCACCCCCTTGTCTTTGAACCACACATCACTGCGGTTGAGGTGGCGTTTGACGCCTACAGCAAGGCTAACGATCCTGAAGAGCTAACGGACATGGCCGCAACCCTGTACCGCTTCCATACCCGACCTCCGCCTGGTATCGAACGCTTCGCGGGGAAGGATGCACATAGCGGCGAAGACACCGGCACTGTTCGCTCACGACGGCTCATCTTCGCCAGCCGCAGTAAGACCCTGTATGCGGGGAACCAGCACGACGCACCGCTCAAGGGTCGGAAAGCCGAGCCATACTGCGCACGCATCTACGTCAAGGTAACGAACGACGGCACGCCTTTGCCCTCGTCTGAGCACCGGACCAGATTCGAGATAACGCGACAGCTGGAAGCCTTGCCATTCATCAACATGGTCGGCGCGGTTGCGTTCGACTTCACCAGTCTTGCCGAGTGGTTCAAGTGGCGTCGGCCCCGCCCCGGCCTGAACAAACTCGATCGAGTTCTCATCGAAGCCTATTCCGGTCGGATAGGACAACGAGAGAAGCGGAACCGGCGCGAAGGCGGAACGCGCATGCACTCACGGCTGACCGTGGCAGACACGGCGCTGAACCGTCACAGCTATGACGCGCTGAGATCGCTGACAAAGCGCTTGGGGACGTAGATCGCGAAGACCGCCGAAGCGCGGCTTGCGGATTTTACGGGTTTGAATCCGACCAGGGCGGCGCTGAAACCGTTGTACAACTAAGGAAACTCCGACTTCCTCGTCGTTCGCCCTAATAACTATCTACAACAACCAATATAGAGGGAGAAGACGCTTACAAATCCGACCGACGAGGTACTGGCACATGATCACCATGACGGTCATGCAACCAGAGCGAAGGGGGCGTCTATCTTAGATAAAAAGCCGCGCCTTCAAGGGCATGCTTTGAATAATTTCCGGGCTGAAAAAACACAACCTTACCTTTCAGTAGGTCGGTCAGATGCCAGGCTGGCGAGACCAGTCACCAGGCGGTTGCATGACCGCACTGGTTAAGCTGAGTATTGGCGCAGAGGGCTGCTACAAAAGCCCTCAAAGTGCCCCGAAATTCATGCGCACAATCAACAGCTTATAAAAATGGCGGAGAGGGTGGGATTCGAACCCACGGTACCGTGAGGTACGCCTGATTTCGAATCAGGTACGTTCGACCACTCCGCCACCTCTCCGGGTTGCTTCAGCGCCTGTGCGCCGGAGGATCGATTCCGGGAGCGGGCTTTGTTGCTGCAGCCCGACTATTCTACCAACTCGGCGCGCGCAGCGGAGAAATTTCTGTTGCTGTCGAACGGTCGGAACGGCTGCTGCATAGAGATGCCGATTCCACGTCGACAAGGCACCGGGTATCACGCGATCACGACAGCGCCGCCGGACCACGGATGGTTCGAGTAACGACGCGAATGAGGAAGCATGACGAGCAGAGCCGTTCGACGATGACCGCGTGGCCCAGCCGGGTGTTCTCGCTGCGGGCGCTGCTGACTGCCGGTCTGCTGTCGGTGCTGATGACCTGTTCGCCGCAGCCAGACAGCCTGGAGCGAGTGCTTGCCGATGGCCGCCTGCGGGTCGCGACCGTCAACAGTCCCACCACCTGTTATGACGGGCCGGCCGGTCCCACCGGTTACGAATGCGATCTGCTGCGCGGCTTCGCCGAGCACCTCGGCGTGAAGCTGGAGCTGACCTACCTCGCCAACAGCGCCCAGATGCTCGACTACGTGGCCGGTGGCAAGGCCGATATCGCGGCCGGCGGCATCAATGTGACTGCGGCGCGAGCCACGCAGGTGCGCTTCACGCAGCCGGTGCAGAGCGTGCGCCTGCAGCTGATCTATCGCGCCGATGACCGGAAACCGCGTGATCCCGGCGATCTCGAGGGTCAGCTGGCAGTACCGGCCGGCAGTTCGATGGCTGAACGTCTGACCCAACTACGCGCCAGCCGTTATCCGAAGCTGCAGTGGCTGGAAGTGCCGGATGCCGGCGCCAACGATCTGCTGAGCCGGGTTTCCGATGGCGAACTCGCTTACACGGTGGCCAACTCCGATCTGGTGGCGATCAATCGCCGCTATGCGCCGCAACTGCGTGTGGCCTTCGATATGTCCGGCCAGGAAGACATTGCCTGGGCGCTGCCGATAGCCGGCGATTCCTCGCTGTTCGACGCGATCCAGGAATACCTCAAGCAACTGCCGCCCAGCGAACTGGCGCGACTTCGCGATCGTCATTTCGGCGAACTGGAGAGCGACGAATACCTCGGTGTGGTCCGCTTCGTCACCGATGTGAAAGCGCTGCTGCCGAAGTATCAGCAGCACTTCGAGGACGCCGCCGAACGCTACGGACTGGACTGGCGAACGCTGGCTGCGATCGGTTATCAGGAGTCGAAGTGGAACGAGGATGCAGTCAGTTCCACCGGCGTGCGCGGCATCATGATGCTGACGCTCGATACTGCCGCGCACCTGAAAGTGCGGGATCGTGAAGATCCGAAGCAGAGCATTCAGGGCGGCGCCCGCTATCTGCAGCTGTTGCAGCGCCAGCTGCCGCAGTCGATCGCCGAGCCGGATCGCACCTGGATGGCGCTGGCGGCCTACAACCAGGGCATGGGCCATCTCCTCGACGCCCGGCTGCTGGCGCAGAAGGCCGGCAAGAATCCCAATCGCTGGCCCGATGTGCTCGAAGGCCTGCGCTTGCTGACGAAGGAAAAATATTACTCGCAGACCAAGCACGGCTACGCGCGCGGCGGCGAAGCGGTGCGCTTCGTCACCAACGTGCGCAGTTATTACGACGTGCTGATGTGGATGACCGGCAGCCTCAGCATCGCGCCGAGCGCCGAAGCTCAGGCGACAGCGGTCAAATCCGCAATCGATCAACCACTCGACCCTGAGCCAGGTGCTCGCTGACAATCTCGTCGATGTCAGCCTTGTTCTTGTAGCGATACCAGACGCCTTCCGGATAGACCACCATCACCGGCCCCAGCTCGCAGCGATCGAGACAGCCCGCCTGATTGACCCGGGCGCGGCCGACGCCGGTCAGCGCCGCTTTCTTCACCCGGTTCTTGCAGTAGTCGCGCAGCTCGTTGGCGCCGTGATCCTCGCAGGATTCGCGGCCATCCTTGCGCTGATTGCAGCAGAAGAAGACGTGATGCTTGAAGTAGGAAACGGGGACGGTGCTATCACTCATGGCGGGCTCATGCCGGGGGCGTACCGAAGGAATAACCGAGATTGATGGTGGTGATCTGGTCGAGATGCCGGGTCTCGGACGGCACTTCCGTGTTGTAGCGAATTTCGTGATTGAAGGTCGCGAACAGGTTGCCGACGATGGTCAGCTTCAGCGCCGTGATCGGGTTGACATAGACATTGGTGACGCCGCCTTCCGTTCGCAAGGTCTGGGTGAATTCCGCATTCGGCGAAATCGTCCAGGTGTACTTGCCGCCGAGCGTGCCGATCGCCGCGGTCTCGTAGATTTCGTCCTGATCGCGTGTGCGATTGGCACCGACACCGATTTCGATATCCAGCTTGTGCCGCTTGTTGCGCAGCACATGGCGGCCGTAGCCGACGGTGGCCGCATAGCGCTCGGCGATGCCGGCGAAGCGGTCGTTGTCATAGGCGAGATTGCCGAACGCGTAGTTGCGAAAGTCGAACTGGTAGTCGGTCTTGTTGGCGACCGAGTAGCGCTCGTCGGTGCTGACGCCGTCACGACTGCCGCTGAAGGCCAATGCGGTGAAACGATTGCCCCAGCGCTCGGCCCGATATTCCAGCGCCGAGCGGAGATTGATCGAACGCGTGCTGGTATTGCCGCTGGCATTGACCAGGCCGACGGCCAGCTCGCCAAGCCACGGCGTCGGCTCCGGCTTCGGTGGCTCGGCAGGCGCAGCAGCAGGTTCCGCCGCGACTTCGGGCGATGCGGCGGGCTTGGTAACCGGTTCGACCAATGGCGGGATGCTGGTGGTTCCGTCTTCGGCGGCCAGCTTTGCAGCGTCCTTGGCCGACACCGGCGTCAGTGGCAGCAGCGTGATTGCCAGCAACAGTGCGCGGGGAAAATGGAATTCAGACATCAGACGAAAGTCTCGATTGGTAAATGAAAGGAAGCCCTGCCGGGCGCGCATCAATGAACAGATCGCGTGCTAGCGTTCGCGCCATGCCGCCGCCCGAATCCCACCCGTTTCCGCTGGCCGCCGCCGATCTCTGCGTGAAGTGCGGCCTGTGTCTGCCGCACTGCCCGACTTATCAGCAGGCGGGCCATGAGGCCGATTCACCGCGCGGGCGGATCATGCTGATGCAGGGCCTCGCGACTGGCCGCATTGTCCCGTCATCGAGCCTTGAACGCCACCTGGACGGCTGTCTCGGCTGCCGCGCCTGCGAACGAGTCTGCCCGGCTTCGGTGCCTTATGGCGAGCTGATCGATGCGGGCCGCGCCCAACTGGCAGCCGTGCGGCCCGAACGTTTGTGGCTGACGCGCCTGCTCAGCGCGGTGCTCAGCCGTCGCCCGCTGCGCCGTCTGCTGGCGACGCTGCTATGGCTTTACGCAGTCAGCGGCGCACAAGGTTTCCTGCGCCGCTTTCATCTGCTCGGCCGTGGTCGGCTTGCGAGACTGGAGTCGACGATGCCGCGCATCGAGCGGCTGCGCGCACCACGAGCACCGATCGTTACCAGGCCACGCGGCAAGGTCGGCGTGTTCGTCGGCTGCATGGGCGACATCGCCGAGCGCGCCGTGGCCGATGATCTGGCGCAGCTACTCGCTGACTGCGGTTACGCGGCTGATTTCGTCGCCGATCAGACCTGCTGCGGTGCCATCGACCAGCACGCCGGCCGGCCGGCAACGGCGGAGCAACTGGCTGCGCGCAACATCGCCGCTTTCAGCACGCGCGATGAGCCGATCCTGCCGCTGGCCACCGGCTGTGCCGCGACCCTGCTCGACTATCCGCGCCTCGCAGCAGATGGCGGCAAGGCGTTCGCGAAACGCTTGCGCGATCCGCTCGCCTTCCTGCTCGAACACGGCGAGCCGCTGCGCTTCAAGCCGACGCGCTTGAAGGTGGCGATCCACGAGCCCTGCACGCAGCGCAACGTGATCCGCCGAGGCGATGCGCTGCGCAGGCTGCTGGCGCGCATTCCGGAACTGGAGATCGTCGAGCTTGATGCCACGTCCGCCTGCTGCGGCGCTGCCGGCAGCCATTTCATCAGCCATCCGGAACAAGCCGACGCACTGTTGGCGCCGAAGCTGGCAGCCGCGGCAAGGCTGCAGCCGGATGTGATCGTCAGCAGCAACATCGGCTGCTCGTTGCACCTCGCGGCGGGCTTGCGCCGCGCCGGAGAGCAGGCCGGGAAAACTAGCCCGGAACTGCTGCACCCGCTGCGTCTGCTGGCACGATGCCGGGCTTGAGTTCGGGCTGCGGCTCGGCATTCGGCGCCGGCTTGCCTGCTTCCGCCGGACGCGCCAGGCCAGGATCGATCGCCGACAGCCTTGCCTCGACTCTCAGCAGCACGCGTTCGGCCAGCTCATCCTGGATGTAGCGGCGCAGGCGCGCTTCTTCCGCTTCCTTGGCGAGAATCTGCTGGGCACTGAAGCTGTAATCGCGCGATACCGTCTGCATCTCAGGCGCGATCAACACTTCCGCCTTGCCATCGACGACCTTGCGCATCTCGAAGGTCACGCGCGTCAGTAGTCGGTATTCGATCGCGCGGCCATCGTTGTCGATCGACAGCACTTCCTGGGCTTCGCGCAAATCACTGAGCCGGAGCACCGTCTCCGCTTCGTCAGCCTTCGACTTGACCACCCCGCCGCCACGCGCGATGCGCGCCTTCAGCGCTTCCTCGACCGGCGGCGTGGTGACCCGATAAGGATCGACCAGTTCGACAAAGACGGACTGCAGCGACGGCGGCATCGGCCGGCTGCCGACGGGATGGAAGCCGCAAGAAGCGAGCAGCCCCGTGGCGGCAAAACCAATCAGCAAGCGATGGATGCGGTTCATGACGGAATCACACCACGAAATTGACGAGCTTGCCGGGGTGAGCCGGAAACGGCGAACGCCAGGCCAGGGAGGGCCTGGCCGGGTTCGGCTCCATGGACGGATCGGGAAGTGCTCATATGACAAAGTTGACCAACTTCCCAGGGACGACGACCTGCTTCCTGATCGTGGCGCCGACCAGGAACCGCTGCACCTGCTCGTCGGCCAGCGCCACGGCGATGATCGCGTCCTGGCTGCTGCCGGCCGGTACGCTGATCTGGCCGCGCAGCTTGCCGTTGACCTGAACCACCAGCTTGATCTGATCGGACAGCCGCGCTTCGGCTTCCGGCTCCGGCCATTCGGCGTCGATCACCGGCGTGGCGTGGCCGAGTGCGGTCCATAGCGCGTGCGAGAAATGCGGCACGATCGGCGACAGCACCCGGCTCAGCGCATCGAGCGCTTCGTCGAGCACCGCGCGGCCTTGCGGGCTGCGATCGTCGAACTTCGCCAGCGCATTGACCAGCTCCATGCAGGCGGCAACGGCCGTGTTGAAGTTGTAGCGGCGGCCGAAGTCATCGCTGATCTTGGCGAGCTGATCGTGCAGCTTGCGGCGCAGGTCCTTCTGCGTGTCGTTGAGTGCCACGCGGTCAAGCGCCTCGACCGCGCCGAGTGCGACGTGATCAGACACCAGTTTCCAGACCCGCTTCAGGAAGCGCGCGGCGCCGTCGATGCCGGCATCGCTCCATTCCAGCGTCTGCTCAGGGGGGGCTGTGAACATCATGAACAGGCGCACCGCATCGGCACCGTGCGATTCGATGATCGCCGCCGGATCGACCCCGTTGTTCTTCGATTTCGACATGGTGCCGAGGCCGCTGGCGACCACCGCTTCGCCCGTGCTCTTCAGCTTCGCGCCGATCGCCGAACCCTTGGCATCGCGCTCCACTTCGACATCCTTCGGCGCAATCCACTCGCGGCCGCCGGATTCAGTCGTGCGGTAATAACCTTCGGCCAGCACCATGCCCTGGGTCAGCAGGCGCTTGAACGGCTCGGCGACCGCCGGCAGGCCGCAGTCGCGCATCAGCTTCGAGAAGAAGCGCGCGTAGAGTAGATGCAGGATCGCGTGCTCGATACCGCCGATGTACTGATCGACCGGCAACCAGTAGGCGGCGCGCTCATCGACCATGCCGGTTTCGCAACCGGCGCTGGCGAAGCGCGCGTAGTACCAGGACGAATCGACGAAGGTGTCGAAAGTATCGGTCTCGCGCCGCGCCGGCTTGCCGCATTGCGGGCAGGCCACGTTGACGAATTCCGGCAGCCGCAGCAGCGGATTGCCACGACCATCCGGCACCAGATCTTCCGGCAGTTGCACCGGCAGCTGATCGGCCGGTACCGGCACTGCGTCGCAATCCTCGCAATAGATGATCGGGATCGGGCAACCCCAGTAGCGCTGCCGCGAGACGCCCCAATCACGCAGGCGATAGTTGACGCGGCGACGACCGGCGTTCTGCGCTTCGAGCCTAGCGGCGATGCCATCGAAGGCATCCTTGAACGCCAAGCCGCTGAACTCGGCCGAGTTGATCGTGAAAGCTTTCTCGGTGAACGCACCTTCGGACAGCTCCGGCGCCGGGCTTTCAGCCGCAGCGGCGATCACCGCCTTGATCGGCAGTCCGTACTTGGTCGCGAACTCCCAGTCGCGCTGGTCATGACCGGGCACCGCCATCACCGCGCCTGAGCCGTAGCTCATCAGCACGAAGTTGGCGGCATAGACCGGCACGTGATCGCCGGTCAGCGGATGGATGACGTCGATGCCGAGTGCGACACCGCGCTTCTCCATCGTTTCCATCGCCGCTTCGGTGACATCGCCACGGCTGGCTTCCTCGACGAAGGCGGCAACCGTGGCATCCCGTGCAGCCGCTTCCAGCGCCAGCGGATGCTGGGCGGCAACGCTGACGAAGGTGACGCCGTACAGCGTGTCCGGACGCGTGGTGAAGACAGTGAGCTTTTCGCTGCGATCCGCAACAGTGAAATCGATCTCCAGCCCTTCCGAGCGGCCGATCCAGTTCGACTGCATGGTCCGCACCGCTTCCGGCCAGTGCTCCAGCTGCTTCACTTCGTCGAGCAGTTCGTCGGCGTAGGCGGTGATCTTCAGGAACCACTGCGGGATTTCGCGCTGCTCGACGACGGCGCCGCTGCGCCAGCCACGGCCATCGATGACCTGCTCGTTGGCCAGCACGGTCTGATCGACCGGATCCCAGTTGACGCGCGAGTTGCGGCGATAGATCAGGCCGCGCTTCAACAGTTCGGTGAAGAACCACTGCTGCCAGCGGTAGTACTCCGGCTCGCAGGTGGCCAGCTTGCGATCCCAGTCGTAACCGATGCCAAGCTGCCTGAGCTGGCCGCACATCGTGTCGATGTTCGAGTACGTCCACGCTGCCGGCGGCACGTTGTTCTTGATCGCCGCGTTCTCGGCCGGCAGGCCGAAAGCGTCGAAGCCGATCGGCTGCAGCACGTTCTTGCCCTTCATGCGCTGGTAGCGGCTGATCACATCGCCGATCGTGTAATTGCGCACGTGGCCCATGTGCAGCTTGCCGGACGGATACGGGAACATCGACAGGCAGTAAAACTTGTCGGCGCCGGGTTTCTCGACCGCCTTGAAGCACAGGTTCTCGGCCCAGTAGGACTGCGCCTGGGCTTCGACTTCGACGGGGCTGTACTCAGGTTTCATGGCGACTTCATGCAGATCAAGGCGGGGTCGCGGCCGGGGAGATTGAACGTCAGGCACGCAAAGGTCGCGTAGTTTACAGCGCGGTCTGGTCGGTCCGGCTGCCAGCCGCGCCTGGCCGGAAAGCGCGCCCGAAGCTGACGGTTTTTGTCACTGCGGGACGGAGAATCGTCGGTCGCGTCGGCTTTCCGATCATTGCAATTTTCATAGGCCATTAATAAGAAAGGGATTTTTTTGTCGCCTCGTGTGGCACAGGCATTGCTCAATAGCTTGGTTGGCTCTTCCCCCGCCATACCTTCCAGGAGCATCTATCCATGAAAAAGACTCAGCAGGGCTTCACCCTGATCGAACTGATGATCGTCGTCGCGATCGTCGGCATTCTCGCCGCCATTGCACTGCCGGCTTATCAGGACTACATCGGCCGCGCGAAAGTGACCGAAGCCGTCGCCCAGTTGGACGGCGCCAAGACCTCGGTAGCCGAATATGTAGCTTCGCAGGGCGCATGCCCTGCAACGACTTCCGCCTCCGGAGTGTCGTCACCGACCGGCGCGAAGTACGTGACCTCCGTTGCGACCGACGCCGCCTGCAACATCGGCGCGCTGGTGCAGAGCGTCAATGCTGGTATTGACGGCAAGTACATCATCCTGGTCGCGTCCAAGCAGGCCGACAACAGCATCACCTGGAATTGCGCGACCAACGCA